>WRLS01000001.1 GCA_009776345.1 Oscillospiraceae bacterium
GTCAGCATCATGGCGATCCCGGGAATCACATCCCCGGCGGTACAGCTTGCGCTGGTGGCACACTGCTCCAATCTCGCCAGCAGGTTCGCGGTTCTGGATATGCCGCTTGCCATGAGCAAACCGCAGGAGCTTCTTACGCACAGGGATATCGTGGACAGCGACTACGCGGCTATGTACCATCCTTGGATCCAGGTTTACGACCAACAGGCGAAAAAGCCCGCTTTTATCCCGCCAAGCGGCGCGGTTACAGGCATCTTCGCCCGCAGCGACACCACCCGCGGCGTACACAAGGCGCCCGCCAACGAGGTTGTCAACAATGCGCTCGGTCTGTCCTGCCTTTATAACAAGGGAGAACAGGACCTGCTCAACCCGGCAGGCGTAAACCTTATCCGTGCGCTTCCCGGCCAGGGCATCCGCGTATGGGGCGGCAGGACCTGCTCCAGCAACGGGCTTTGGAAATACGTCAACGTACGCAGGCTGTTCATCTTCCTCGAGGAAACGATTAAATCCCAGACCAACTGGGCAGTCTTTGAGCCGAACGATGAAGTGCTGTGGATGCGTGTCCAGCTTACAATTTCCGCGTTCCTGCGCGATATGTACCGTGCCGGCGCGTTAGTGGGGGCTGCGGAGTCGGAGGCATTCTATGTCAACGTCGGCCGCGACACAATGACCCAGCAGGATATCATCAACGGCCGCCTGATCTGCGTCATCGGCGTTGCGCCCAGCCGCCCGGCTGAGTTCGTAATCTTCCGCATCACCCAGAGGACCGGCGAATAACCGGGCTGAGCCCGGAATCAACTCGGGGGCGCTGTAATAAAGCTTTATGCCCTGTACACGCTGGGATGAAGGATAGACATTACAGCGAAGCCCGGAATCGGC
Organism: Oscillospiraceae bacterium; assembly: GCA_009776345.1. Taxonomy (GTDB): domain Bacteria; phylum Bacillota; class Clostridia; order Oscillospirales; family Ruminococcaceae; genus WRAV01. Next base: position 880 of record WRLS01000001.1, read on the forward strand.
TCATGATCTATTATACTACTCGAAAGGATGGCAATTATAAATGGCAATCAACACATATCCGTTAAAAAAATATAACTACCGCGTACAGATTGACAACATCGATGTGGCGGGGTTTTCCGAAGTGAGCGGCTTTGACGCCAGCGTGGATGTAATCGAATACCGCGAAGGCACCGAAGCGATCAACTCCCCCCGCAAAATGCCCGGCCTTACCAAGTACGGCAATGTGACGCTTAGATGGGGCATGACTGAAAGCGTTAGCTTCTATGAATGGGTAGCCGGCATTTCAAACGGCGAGAGGGCGGCGGCGAGCGAGCGCGTACAAGACATCGTGATCTATTTGCAGGACGACCGCCACGACGATACCGCCAACTGGACCTTGGTAAACGCATGGCCGTGCAAATACACCGCGCCTGACTTCAATTCCAGCTCCAGCGAGGTCGCCTTTGAGAGCGTTGAGCTTGCTTTTGAGGAAATGAGAAGGACACAGTAATCCGCAAAACCTAACCTCTTAGGGACTGTGCTGCAGGGCATTGTATAACGCCTTTGCCCTGCAGCCGGTCTAAGAGAATCAAGAAGGAGTGGGCGATATTATGAGTACAGAGCTTATCACCGAATTTCCGTTTGAGCTGCCGAAAGGCTATGTGGATGCCGCCGGTATAGTACACAAGACCGGGACGATGCGCTTGTCCACCGCCGCTGATGAGATCCTTCCCCTGCGCGACCCAAGGGTTGTGCAAAACCCCGGGTATCTTACGGTAATCCTGCTTTCCCGCGTTATTACGGCATTGGGCGACGTGCCCAGGATAGACCCGAAAATAATCGAAAAGCTATATTCGGCCGACCTTGCGTTTTTGCAAAATATGTACGCCGCCATAAACGCGGTCGAGCCGATAGTCAACACCTGTGTCTGTCCCGAATGCGGGCATACATTCGATGAACCTATAAATTTTATGACAGCGGAATAGCCGTATACCCGGAGTCCGAGTTGTATAAGGAAATGGCGTTCATCAGCTATTACCACCACTGGGACTACGACACGGTTATGACGCTCGACCACAAAACCAGGCGCAGGTTCTGCGCGGAGATTTCCGCCATACACAGAGAAATCAGCGACGCGCCAAAAAATATATTCGAGGTGTAGAGTATGCCTTTGCCCATCTTTTCATGGCAGTCGTCCCAGCCGTTGCTGTCGCATAATTTCGTTGTGTTTGTGGGTGTAATGCCCATACCCTTTTCAAAGGTGAGCAGTGTTGAGGTTTCGATCGAAACCGAGGCCCTTGCCGAGGGCGGCGAAAACCGGTTTGTACATTCTATGAGCAAGCCCGTAACCGCAGAGAAAACGCTGGTACTGGAGCGCGGCGCGGACTCCGGGCTGGTGGGCTCGGTCCTGATGACCCTCGCCAACACGGCGCTGCGGGTGGGTTCGGTCTACGACTATATCGCCATCGCTGTTTTAGATCAGTGGGGCTTGCCGAAAAAATTGTACACCGCAACACATTGCATCCTTAAAAGGCGCAGGTTCTCCGATCTAAACGCGATGAGCGGCGAAGTTTTCATCGAAACCCTGGAGTTTATTTACAGGGACATGACAGAGGTCCCGGGCGTCAACGCTGCGTTCTCGGGCATAGCGGCGGGCGTTGCGCTGGCGGCTAAAAGTGTTCCGAAGTCTGTGCCTAAGCCGTTTACCCTGCCGCTTAACTAAGATTGTTATCACAATTTCCAATAGGAGGAAGTGACGGGAAATGATCAAGCTGTCATCCAACCCCGGTTTTGTACAGGGCATTATTTCCCGCTACAGCTCCGAAATATCACAGCAAGCACCCATGGCCTTACTTGTCCTCATGCAGCCCAAAAAGCAGGAGGAAAGCGAAAGCCGCCTGGCGCGCAGTGTGAGAAACCTGCATTTTATCCGTCAGGCTGTCGCCGAAAACACGATATATAACCTAAATATACAGATTGGCTTCGCGGCGTCTTTATTCCATAAAGCCGTAAGGGAGATCCATCAAGGTACCGCACGCCATTTAGGGATGCTGGAAAAAATATCACCGCCAAAAAACGAAGAGAGGCAAAGCACAGGCGGGATTAGGCCGGGGGCGCAAGAATCTGTAATTCCCGTGAATCCCGGATACACGCCGCGGTATCCTACAGCACAGTCGCGGGAAACCGGTGTGCCTGCCGAAGCTTCACGCCGCACCCCGATAAACCTGGTATTCCCGGCGGGTACCGCACAGCCTGAACCCGAGGCGCGGCAAAGCCGTCACGGCAATATGGATAGGCATACGGCGGGAAGAAACAAATCGCAAGCGGGAAGGGCGGATACAGCGCCCGCGCAAACCCTGCCTCCGCCCAAAACCTCCGAACCGCGGCAGACGGGAAATACCCCGCGCGGGGAAGCCCCAAAAGACAGCACCGCATCACGGCGCGGAAATACAGACGCCGAGGGGGCAATTTTTACACGGGCATACCGGTTGGCGGAGCTTGTAAACACATTGCATTCACATAGGGATCGCGGCGCGCTTATAAATTTATGGAAAAACGCCGATGCGTTACCGTCGGAAGACGGCGACGCGCAAGCTCGGGGCATTGCGGGTATAAACAATGCAAAGATTGTATCTATCCCGCGAAGCCCCGCAATAGGCACACGGCGGGCAGACAAACCATTTTTACCGGAGCAAAGGTTTTTCCCTTTACAGGCAAAAGAAAGAGGCGCACAGCCAGTTTTCCAATCACAGCTATTCTTAAGGCCGCCTGACTCGGCGGCGCTGACAGACGGGCAAACACGCGCTGAAACTCCACCCGTTATTCCGGGTAGACAGGCACAAATCGGCGGGCTTACAACAGTTTCTGCCATACCGGGGCAATTAAGAGCAGACAAAAACTCAGGCGCAAGAATAGGCCCCGATGCGGCGGTGCCTGATTTCCTGCCCGTCAGCCGCGATTTTGCCGCCGTGGGACAGGATGCCCCCGAAAATCGCCCGCGGGAAGCCGCCCCGACGACATCACGGCAAACAAGGCTTGCCGCGGAAAACGCACAGCCCGCGCGGCTTAACGCACAGGCGCATGAAAGCGCGGCAGGGTCCCGCACGCGACCGCCGCAGGGCAGTGACCCCGTCCCCGCTTTTATGGTTTTACCGCGGGCTGCCGTTATTGATTCAAGACCGGAAACATCCGGGCAGTACACCGTCGCGGATGTAAGGCAAGCAAGCTTTGACCACCTGCTTCAAAAAGCAGCGTCTTACGGATTGGCGCCGGGGAAAGCTTCCGCGCAGGATTCCGGGAGCGCCCGTTATGCGGCGATGACGGGTAGATATCATCCCAATATCGGAAACGCGCACTCACCCAATTCCGGTAATGCCGTAATAAGTACGCGGACGGCGGAAGGCACATCCCGACAGTACAGGCAAAACACGCAGTGGGGAAATGAACGCGCCCGTCCCGCGCAAAGCCTGCCGGAAAGCCCTATCTATGCAGGTAACGTGCCGGGGGCGGTCTTGGTGAAGCCCGATGATTTCGTCCCGCGCGCGGATTTATCTGTTCAAAACCTAACAGCACGTACTGGGAGGGCAAGCACGGCACGCGCGAATATGCCTTCGCGCCGGAGCTACGAGTCATCCCCGCCGGGGGCGGCGATTGTATACCGCAAGGAAGCACAGGAGCAACAGGAACCACCGCCTGTCCCGCCGCAAATCGGCAATGATATTGAGTTTATCAAAAAGACGGTCGGGCAGACGCAAACAACAACCCGGACGCAGACTGTAAATACGGCCGTGAATATCCCGGGACCGGTCACGGCAAACGCGGCACAGCTTGAACCGGCCATCGCGCGCAGTCTGGACCGGCAGGTAAACGCCATCGCCGACAAGGTATACGGGGCGCTGGAGCGAAGGCTGAGAAGTGAGCAAATGAGAAGGGGGCTGCTGTAATTGGCTGTTTTAACTAACGCAATGCAGAAACTTAGAAAAGTATACGGCAACGGAAAGCTGGAAAAAGCGCTTGTCGTCAGGTATGTAAGGACGGGGAAATCTTTCGCTGTAAAAGATAAAATAAGGGTTCAGTTCAACCCGGCTGAGTACAGCATTACACGCAGCGTGAGGCAGTCGGCAAAACAGGCGCTTGGCAGGGATATCTCATCCGAGGGCATCCAAACCGTGTCCGGGGAAACCTCACTGCTTACACTGAGCCTTTATTTCGACAGCTACACAGAGCTTAAATCCGATCAAGGCGTTGTAAACTATGCGAAAAGCTCCGCCATCGACTATTTAAAAAGTGATTACAATACACAGATAAACCAAAGCTTAAAAGATATAATGCCGAGCGCCGATTTAAACGAGGACCTCTCCCCGGCGCCCGACCTTAAAGTAAACGAACGCTTTACACAGTTCCTTGACCTGATCAAATACGAACACGAGGGGCACGAGCCGCCCCATATAGGTTTTATTTGGGGGGACAGCGTCTTTTTTGTCGGGAAGGTAATTTCCCAGAATACACAGTATACTGTCTTCGATCGGGACGGCACTCCTGTGCGCGCACGCATGACTTTAACGATTGCCGGCGAGGATATCGTGTTTGACCAGAAAAGGGAGCTGTACCCGATGGAATCCCCCAACCGTACCAAACAGCGCAGCCTGAGATACGGGGACCGGCTATGGATGCTCGCGCAGGAGGAATACGGTGACCCGGCGCGCTGGAAAACAATTGCCGAGGCAAACAATATCTTAAACCCGCGCCTTGCCCCCGGACCCCTTCGCCTGCAGGTGCCTTCCATACGGTAGCAGCTTTTTTGAAATATACAAAAAGATTAGCATAAAGGGCGGTGTGCCGCAGTGAGCCTGATGACCGAAAGCACCAGCTACAAAAAACTCAGCGAGAGGTACCGCGGCTTCGGTGCGCCTACTGTCCGTATTCATGTGGACGGTGTAGAAATCACCGAAAAGATGGACGCCAAGATATCCGAGGTCACGGTTGACCTGACAGCGGGATTTTCCGCATCGGGATGTGGGTTTGACATAATTGGGGAATACGACCCGAAAAACACGGTTTTTTCCCCTGACGGCGCGGCAAAGCTGCTGCAGCTTGGCGCAAAGGTTGAGCTGGAGCTTGGATATATCGAAACTGTCTGTGTTTTCCGCGGGCTTATCGTGGAAGTGGAATACACATTAGACGACGGGGACGCACCTTTCATCCATGTAGAGTGCATGGATGCCAAATGCCTGCTGATGAAACGGCGCAGGCTTGGGCTGATGAGCCAAAAGAGCGTTACAGATGCTGTTGGGGAGATGATGGACGCCCAGCCGTTCAGCGATTATATCGAGGATAAAGAAATAGAGCCTCTCAGCGGCAAAGCGGAAATGCTCCCGGCAATGACGGAGGACGACTACCAATTTGTCATACGCCACGCCAGAAAGGCGGGATACGAGTTTTTTATCATTCAGGGGAAGGCCTTTTTCAGAAAGGCGCCGGCATCGTATTCGTCGGTGATGACACTGGGCCGCGACACCGGGCTGCTGTCGGTAAAGCAGTCACTGCGCGGGGACCCGCTGTATAAAAAAGCGACGGTTGTGGGCATAAACCCCGGGGACGGCAAAATGGTTTCCGGCGGGGCGGAGCTTTCCGGCAAATTCGGGGATGGGCAAGGCACGCCGCGTATGCTCGGGCAATCCGAAAAAATTGTATTCGACCATGGTGTCGAAAGCGCCGAGCAGGCGGAGCAGCGCGCAAAAGCCCTGATACAGGAAGCCGTGGGAAGCTTCGGCAGGCTGGAGTGCCGGTGCGAGGGCATCCCGGAGCTGGTCCCGGGGCGCAGTGTGATAATTGAAGGGATCACGCCGGACGCAGACAAAGAATATTACATTACAGATGTGCGCCATACGCTCGATGAGCGCGGCTTTTTTACAACGCTGGAAGCGAGGATAGATACATTATGAGTATAACCGACCTGCTCACACCGCCGCAGGATACGAACCGCCCGGGTGCGGTGGGGAGCTTCGTGCTGGGTACTGTGGCGGAAAACAACAGCGATGAATTCCCCGGTATGGTAAAGGTGGCATTTACGGCTTGGACCGAGGGCGAAAATATTTCTAAATGGCTGCCGGTGCTTACACCTTACGCGGGCCCGGGGTACGGATGCTACCTGATCCCCGAAATTGATGATATCGTGCTGGTGGGCTTTATTGGCCAGATGTTGGAACAGCCCTTTGTTATGGGGAGCTTTTTCCCCATGGGGGCGGCGCTTCCCGGGGAGCAGTATGACGAAAAAAACACCAGCCGCCATTTCAAGACCAAGGGCGGGGTATCGCTGACGGTTAAAGACGACGACGGCAAACAGAGCGTCAGCGTGGAAACGCCGCAGGGCCTGAAACTGCTGATGGAGGACGAAAGCGGCTCGATAACAGTGACAGACGGCGCGAACAGCCTAAAACTGGACGCTAAAGCGGGCGCGGCGGAGCTTACCGCAGACAAAAAAATCACACTGAAGGCGGGAAGCTGCGAGATCAGCATGGACGGCACAGGCGGCTCGCTGGGCATTAAAGGCGGGCAGTTAAGCCTTGAAGGCAGCCAGACGGCGGCGCTTAAAAGCAGCAATATGCTCACCGTGGACGGCGGGATGACCACTGTGGAGGGCAAGCAGACATTGACGCTCAAGGGGAGCGCTATGTGCGAAATTTCCGGCGGCATGGTAAAAATCAACTAGGAGGGGCCGAAGTGGATAAAACCGACGCGTTTTTGGGGAAGGGACTGAGCTTCCCGCCTCGGGTTGACCCGGTGACAGGGCGGTTTGTGATGTGTTCCGGTGAGGAGGATATCCGCCAGTCGATCTACATCATCCTGATGACACGCATGGGCGAGCGCGCAATGATGCCGGATTTCGGGTGCAGGCTGCACGACTTTGTCTTTGAGCTGCCTGATGCCGCTTCGATGGCACTGCTGCGCAACGAAGTGACCACGGCACTGATAAGGTGGGAGCCGCGCATTATCGACATAGGCGTGGAAATTGACACTACGCGTATTGTGGACGGCAGGGTGGTGCTGGATATCTCATATGTTGTCCGCGCGACAAATAACCCCGGCAACCTGGTCTTCCCATATTACTTATACGAGGGCGTGGGTATAGAATGAAAATCCGTGAACAGATGAAAACGCTCGCGGCGTCCTATACGCCGCAGTGGAGCTTCAGCGAAACGCAGCCCGACACAGGGAGTGTTGTGGCGCTCCTCTATGCCGATATGCTCGAGGAAAGCCTTGAGCGGTACGGCAAGGTCCTGCATAAGCACAAAATTCAATATCTCAACCTGTTCGACCGCTTTAAGGATGAGCCTGTGGAATCCGCGAAAAGCTTTGTGCGGTTTATGCCTGTCACCGGCGCGCCGGACGCTGTGCATATCCCGCAGGGGACACGGCTGTACGCCGACAGCGAGCAAACCGGCGGGCAGGTCGTGTTTGAAACCGGGCATGGCGTAACAGTCACCCCCGCGCAGTTGTCGTCCATATATTTAACTGACGGGACCGCGGGCATAATCGACCGCAAGTTTTCCGCCGAGGACGGGCAAAGCGCCGAGGGGCTGTCCTTCACAGCGTTTTGGGCCGGGGACGAAAATCTGGAAGAACACAGGCTTATTTTAGGTTTTGAGGATGCTTTCGACCATCTTGACAGGCTGGACCTGGAACTGGAAATTTCGGTTTTCCCCGAAGATAGGCAAGAACAAACATTGGATGCCATGTGCGGGGAGGATATTAGTTTTGCGGTACTGTGCGAGGGCGGGTTTGAACCGTTTGACTTGGTTGAGCGCATGGCGGGCGGCATACATCTGGTAAAAGAGAATTTCAAGCAGCAGAAGGCGGATTTGTCCGGAGTGCAGTGTTGTCATATCGAAATTGCCGCCGCCCGCCTGTGCGACATTCAAATTAACGCGGCAAAGCTTAGATTTTCCGAAAACGATATCATACCGGACGAGGTGCGCTGTGCAGGTGTGGCGCAAAACCCCGAGCATTTCCGCCCTTTCGGGGTGCCAATGGAGCTTTATTCCGCTTGGGAGATCGAATCAAAGCTTGTTTTCGCGCGAAGGGGCGCACAGGCGACTGTATCCTTCCGGTTGGATTTTGAAACTGTGGAACGGCTTTTGCCTGAATATGAAGTGGCGGAGGATTACAGGGTAATCATGCGCCAGCCGCTTACAATGCCGAAGCCCACTGTTTTAGATGTATACGCGCAGAATGTACTGCCTGAATATTTGAGCAGGACAGGGTGGAAGCGGCTGATTAAGGAAGAACATGCGGCGCTGATCTTCGGCGGATCGGAGCAGGGGGAGATTACGCTTTCCTTCCGTATACCGGATGATATGCTCGACTCGGAGTACGCCGCCGGGCAGCCGCGCCTGCGTTTCCGTCTTATACGCGCCGACGGGCTGTACCAAATACCGTGCAGGCAGCACTGCCCTGTTGTCAGCGGGCTGCGCCTTTCCTACGACTGCGGCGATTTCCCGCGCATACCCGACAGGGCGCTGACAATCAACAATTTTGAACACGATGACGTGACCGGGCAGCTGCGTTCGGGGAAAGGCATTTCGCTCTTTTACTCGAGGGAGTGCGAGCTGCCCGCGATGTATTTCGCCTTTGAGGGCAACCCATGGGGCAGCCCAATCAGCCTGTACTTGCGGCTGGAGAACAACGCCGACTACCCCGTGGATTTTACGGCTGAATATCTTTCCCCGGAAGGGTACCTGCCGCTTAAAGTTGCGGACGGCACTACCGGTATGCTCAGTTCCGGCGCCCTGCGCATTGTAGTGCCGCAGGACATCACGCCGAAAACGCTTTTCGGGCATGAGCTTTACTGGATACGCCTGGTCAGCCATAACAAGGAGCATAAGGAATACCATCTGCCGCTTATCACCGGGATTTACTTAAATATGGCAAAGGTGGAAAATGTACGCACTCAGACACAGTATTTCTATCCCGACAGCACAGGTGCGATAACAAGCGCCAAGCTGGACGGCGGGGGGCTGATCTCCGCCAAAGTTTATGTCAACGAACAGGACGCGTCGGTTATAGGTGAAAATTGGGTGCTTTGGGAAAAAGCGGCGCGGCGCGGGCAGCAGGGGCGCGTGTATGACATCGACCTTATGACAGGGCAGCTGCAGTTCGATAAAGCCGCGTTTTCTGCCTATCCTGTGCGTGAGGACGGTCCCGCGGTCAAGGTTGTATTCCGTGCATACCACGGCTCCGCGGCAAATGTAGGCGCGGGGAAAATTGCATCCCTGGCTTCTTCCATACGGCATATATCGGAGGTTTCCAACCCCATGCCGGCATATGGCGGGTACGATGGCTTCAACGAAAAAACATCCGCAGGGATTATTTCCAATATGCTGCGTACACGTGGCAGGGCGGTTACAAGGCAGGACTACTTTGATATAATCTCACAGGTTTCCTACGGTGTACGGCGAATTAAATGCGTAAGCGGCTTAGGGGAACGGGGGGAAGCGGGGGGCGATACATTGTCCATCGCCATCCTGATCGACGAGTATGAAAAGGGCAGCCATATCTTCTCCGGCGTAAAAGAGGATATACGCGAAAAGCTTATGGCGTGCAGCGGCCTTGTGCCGGCGGGTAAGACGCTTATACTCACACAGCCGCGTTTTGTGAAGATGTCCGTGCGGCTCTGGCTGGAATGTGAGCGTATGGAAAGCGCCTACGACCTGCAAAAACAGTGCGGCGAGAGCATCCGTGAATTTATCGACCCTCTGTACGGCGGGTTTGGCGGCAGGGGCTGGGAAATTGGGGTTTTGCCGTCAACAGGGCAGGTAGTCGCCTGCCTGAAAATTAAGCATCCCGACATTGTGGTAAGCAAAATAGTAATGACCGCCGTCTACGAGAACCGGGAGTACGCGGTGGACGACCAAATCGGCAAGTATATAACAAGCCCGTTTGCCATGGCGGTCAACGGGGAACACGTAGTATATTGCCGATTGATGGAGGAGTAAACAGTGCTAAACGTACCCATACTGGACGACAGCAGCTACGAAATAATGGTGACCCGCGCTCGCGGGCGGATACCTTTGTATACCGACGACTGGACGGATTTCAACGACCATGACCCGGGTATTACGACCCTGCAGACTTTTGCGTGGCTTGTGGATTCGCTCAATTATTACATCGACGCAACAGGAGAGGACCATCGGCTGGGGTATCTGCGGCTTCTGGGGATTGTCCCCGAGCGGGAGGCGGCGCGCTGTTTGGTCGCGCTTGAGGGCGAGGGGAAAGAGATCCATGCCCTGCGCGGTGCCGTGATGCCTGCGGGCGATGTCCCATTTGAGCTGGAAGAAAGCTACGCGGGGGCATCCAACACGGTTACTGCGCTTATACAGGAAATCGGTGGCAGTTTTACCGATTTGACCGCGTTTGCGGGAAGGGACGGCGGGTACGCCACCCTGTTTACGCATGAAAGGTACAGTGGCTGTGCGCTCTATATCGGGTTTGAAAACAGCCTTGGTGGGGAGCTGCGCTTTTACGCGGATATAAAACCGCATCCGGGGAGAAGCCCGTTTGAAGACGATTTCTCCCTGGTGGGGTTTGCGTGGGAGTATTACGACGGCAGCGGTTGGCAGGAGGCAGTGATAGAAAGTGACGGCACCGGCGGTTTTCTTAAAAGCGGTTTTATCAGCCTTAAAATAGCGGGAAAGAGCAAGGCGGTGACAAAAAACCCGTCATTGCCCAAAGCCCATTATATCCGTGTAAGGGTCGTGCGGGGCGGATACGACGCGCTTCCGCGCCTGGGGAAAATATACGCGAACTGCGCTGTGGCTGTCCAGACCGAAACACTGTCCCAAGCGTTGGAATTGGACTTTAACGGCAGCCCGGTTGTTGAAATCGATTACCATGTGCGCGAAAACGATTTAATCAGCGTTGCGGTAAGCAATGGGGACGGGTACAGCCTGTGGTTTGAGCATACGGCGGATGAAGATTCGCTTTGCGCGGTTGAGGTTGGCGGCTATCCGGGGCAGCGGGTTATCCGCTTTGATAAAAAACGCTTCGGCGCATACCCCGAGCAGGGACAGAAGCTTCTGGTTATAATTGCCGGGGAGCGGATGTATGACGCGCTGCAGATCGGCGCAACTTCGGGTTTTTCAAGGGAGCGCATAGAAACAGATTTAGAAAATGTGCATGAGCTGCGGCTGGCTTTGGTAAATAATAGGGACGGGCGCCCGTGGATGCGCCTGTGGGATGAGTACGATGACCTCGCCGGGGCGGGCTTCGATGTGCGCGCGTTTCGGTTTGACCGCGGTACAGGCGAGATAACCTTCGGCGACAGTATAGCGGGGATACAGCCCGTTGCGGGTCAGCGCGTAGTGGCGGTGACTGCAAAAACCTCTCTGCTTGGCGGTGGGAATGTCCGCGCAGGGCAGATAAACGGCTTTGAGGGCGATATGCCCGATGGGCTTACTTCGATTAACATAAACGACGCGGCAGGCGGCAAAAGCCCTAAAACATCATCGGAGCTTGAACAGGAAATCAAGGGCCATATTTATAAAACTACACGCGCCGTAACTTCACAGGATTATATCGAAATTGTAAAATCCACGCCCGGCCTGATTATAGACGGCGCAAATGTAATCAGCAGCCGTGAATACGCACGCTTCTACGGCGGGGCCTATCATCCGGGCACTGTATTGCTGGCGGTCAAACCCTTCGGGGAGAGGGCACCGCGGCCCGCGCTCAGCGAAGAATACCGCGCAAGGGTCCGCGCGAATTTGGAGCGGTACAGGCTGCTCACTGTAAACATACAGATCCTGTCAGCGAAATATGTACGCGTGGATGTGGACGGCAGGATAGCCCTCACCGAAAACACGCCCGCCGCGAGGCGAATGGTTGAAGAAAAGCTTAGAGAGCTGACAAACCTCGCGGACGATTGCAAATTCGGAGCGGGCATTGTTTACGGCAGGGTGTTCTCGCATTTAGAGATGCTGGAATGTGTATCAAAGGTCACACAGCTTTCATTTTCCTGCACCGGGGAGGGCGCGCGCAAAAGTGAATATGGGGATATTATAGTATTCCCCGACGCGCTTGCATGGCTGGGCGGGATCAACATCGAATTTGTCTGAAAGGGGGAGGGGATGTGAAGCGTATGCCCGGTTACGTAAATTATTACAAGCTTTCCCTGCTCAGGGGATGCTATAGCGGCATGGAGCCGACCCATGCGCACAGCCTGGAGGTTATAGGGAATTGGGGCGGCTACATCACGCCAATGCTTGACTCCGGGGAGGAGGGCTGCACCTTCAACCGCCTTGTTGTCGATGGCAGCTTCGGGGAAGCCAAGCTGGAGGTCATTGCGGCGGCGACTGATGAAACCGAGGTATTCATCGATGATGCCCCGCAAAATCTGGAGCTGTACCTTAAAAACCCGGATGTCCCTGTACAGGATAAAACAGAGCTTTTGTGCGCGCTGCCCCATGTGCGGGCAGTCGATACACAGGACCTGCTGCTGCACAGCTTACGAGGGCGGTACTTGTGGGTCTGCGCCGCAGCTTACCGGACCGGGGAAGCATCCCCGGAGCTTGTCGGGCTGCGAGTGGAGCTGCCGAAATATTCCTTTACCGAATACTTCCCCGAAATCTACACGGGCGATGAATTTTTCGAGAGGTACATCGCGGTATTCCAGTCATTGTTCATGGAGGCAGAAGCCCGTGTGGATGAGATTCCCCGCCTTCTGGATTACCGCACCACCCCGCCGGACAATGTGGAGTATTTGGCAAGCTGGCTGGGGATAGACAACAGCCGCGGCCTGTTTTCGCCGGATCAGATGCGCCATATGATTAAGAATATTGATATCTACCAGGGCGCAAAGGGCACAAAATACGCGCTCGAGCAAATTATTTTACTGCTTACAGGCATTAGCCCGAAAATTGTCGAACAGTTTGAGTGGGAATTGCCGAAGCTTTCACCGGCACAGCTTGAAGCAAATGGGAGGCTCTACGGTGAAAGCGCCGGCCACTTCTGCGTGATACTTGATCTGACCAAAATGGCTTTGAATGTCAGCGAGGACGACCTGGAACAAGTCATCGAGGGCTACTGCGCGCTTGGGTCGCAGTTTAAAGTTGTCTATCTTAAACTGTGCAATCACATTGACACCCACTGTTACTTGGATATAAACAGCGCTCTGTCCGTCCCCGAAACTGTCGGCTTAGACAGCGGCACGATCGGCGAGCATATAACAGTAGGATAGATTTTTGTAAAAATAAAACTGTATAGAGAGGTGCCAGCTATGTATGAATTGCAACGGAATCAAGCGGCAGAAGCCGTAAATTCTGCGCCGCCCGCTGCCGTGACCCGGACAAAAAAGCCCGGCGGCAGCCCCTATTCCGGCAGGCCACTGCAGATTTCCGACAGCCTTGCGCAAAAAATCAGGGACAGTTTCGGCATTGACGCGGGAGAGCTTTCCCTGCGTGAATCCCCGGAGGTCGCGCAGATGGGGACAAGGGCAACCGCACAGGGCAATGCCATCCGCTTCGCGCCGGGGCAGTTCAGGCCCGATACCCGCGGCGGCATGGAAATGCTCGGGCATGAGCTTTCTCACGTGCGCGAGCAGGCAACAAGCAGTATTAAAGCAAATATGCCCGGTAATATTCACCTGGACAGCGCCCATGAAAGCGCAAGCGACAGGGCAGGGCAAAGCTTTGCAAGCGGTACGATGAGCGCGGCCTCACCGGTGAGCGTCAGCGGCATGAGCGCGCACTCCGCGCCGGTGCAGGGGTTTGACTTAAAGAAGATGTATAACAAGGCTAAATACTCCTTTGCGCGCTCAAAGGGCGTACAGGCGTTACTGGGCGGCATGGCGGACAGGCAGAATACAGGCGAGTTCAATGACATATACAACCTGAAGGTCAAACAGCAAAAAGGCGAGGATATGGGCGAGCATGATTACGGCGACATGACATACAAGAACAAGTCCGATCAAATCGCGCCCGGCTATTATGATAAGCTGACCAGCCTGGAAATGCTTCAAAACAGGCAAAGGCTTGATAAAGAGATGAACGCCAAAAAGGTATTCACGGGCGAAAAAGATGATAAAGGCAATAAGCTGATGAAAACCAACGAAAGATACGACGATGTAAGCGAGGACGTAAAAAAGCAAATGATAGAACCCGCGCTGCTTCAAGCCAAAAGCCTCGCGGGCTGGATGAATGAGGTTGACGGGCTGGGGATGGAATCAGGCACGGAGGGCATCAATACCAAAGGAACCATAACCGAAATAAACGGGCAAAACATAGGCAGCGGGCAGGCCGCACATTCCTACGACCTTATGAGTTCGCGGCTTGGCAAAAAGGGCGGCTTCTGGGATCTGGTAAGGCAGAAGCAGGCCGACAAAAAGTTTATGCAGTACGATAATCAAGCCAACTTAAAAAACAAAACTACACTGGAAAGCATTACAAAGCAAAAATCATCGGGTGAGAATGTCAGCGGGAATATGATCGGCTCGTTTAATGAGCTGCTTAAATCCGGCGGCAATACCACTCTCAAGAAAATGTTCAAAGGCGGGCTGGGAGGAAAGGCCGCGAAGGGCTTCGACACTCAGCTATTAAGAGGCGGAAGCGAGAAGGACAGGAACGAAAGCATGATACGCGGGCTTATTAACAAACAGCCGAAGAGCTGGGGGATGGGCAGTTCAAAAAAAAGCGGCGGCAAGCTTGTAATGGATGAGCCAACGCCTGTATACGACGGCTCGACCACCACCGCGGATTGGTTGGATATATTACAGGATAAACCCAAGCCAACCCCTGAACCGTCTTCTGTCCCGACACAGCGCAAAAGGGGCGGCGGCATCCTCCCGAACACAGGCGTTCTAGGCCCGCAGATGAGGTATATGCAGCGGAAAAAGGACGGCTCGGTGGGGTATTAAGAAAGATTTAAATAAGGGGAACTTATTGTGGGCGATTTATTCTGCGATGCTGTAAACAGCCGGTTTGACCTTTCCTGCCGCACAACAGCCTTTGAAAGCGGCGCGGAGTATCTGCGGGATTGGATGTCCTTTGTTTCCCTCTGCCTTGTATGCGCCGCTGTAAGCAAGCTGGCGATTGCGCAGGCGGCCGAAAACGGGGACGGTTCACCAAGCCTGCCCGGCACATCAATGGAGCTGGAGGAGGCTGTCTACCACCTAAACGCTTACCCCGGCGTTTTTATGCCGCCGAACGATGCGGAGGAAATCCTATTTGCGGCACGGAAATATATCGAAGACAGGGAATCTGCCGCGTATGTACCGGACCGTGAAATCTCGCGGCTTGTACGGATTGGGGAAATGCTCTCCCATTTCGGTAAATTCGCGTTCTTCTGCGCGGCGGCCTGTGCCGCCGACCGCGGGTTTGAGCGGGCGTTCATCGCTCTGCATGGCGGTGAAGACAGCCCTTTTCCGTCGCTGGGCAGTGTGAGGGATTTATTTTCACTCGCTTTCCCGGATAAGGAGCCTGATTGGCTGACTGATCAGTCATCACTCGAAAACCGTTTGATCTTCACGCCCGCCCCGCAGGATAAGCCCGGCCTTATGCGCCCGCTGTCTTTGCGCCCGGGCGCGCAAAGCTATGCCTTGGGCGGGCAATATATCAGCCGCGGGATTACGCTGTACTGCGATGTAATTGACGGCTCGGGGGAAAAAGAAAACGCCTTGTTTGCGGACAGGCAGCTTGGCGCGGCGAAAGCGGCGCTGCATAAATTGCGTTTGCGTACACAGCCCCGCCTTTGTATTTTAAGCGGCGAACGGGGCAGCGGAAAAAAACTGACCTTACAACTTCTGGCATATGAGGAAAGCGTCAGGTTTATTTTGCTCAATCTGGACGCGCTCCCCGAAAGTGCCGTCTTAGAGGACCTTGCCGACGAGCTGCTTTCTCTGGCGCTTCTGGATGGCTTTTGCCTTGCTGTCCAAACGCAGTCGCGTGAACCGGACGCAAGGGCGGAGCGGTTGCTTACCCTTATAAAGCCATATAAGCTAGGCGTATTTTTGCTTATGGGCGCGGTGCGCGCAAATATCGCGCCGGAGGGGTACTTGATTACCCGGGTGAAATATCCCGAGCTGGATTTAGAGCAGTCCATAAGCTTCTGGAAAGAATTTTCGGCGGGGGACGGGCTGGGGGGGCTTGACTGCACACAGCTCGCGTCGAAATACCGCCTTACGCCGGGAAAGATAAAATCCGTGCTGCAAACCGCGGCGGATATGGCGGAAAACCAAAATATGCCGATAAGCGAAAAGCTTATCAGCGAAGCCGTACTGCACAGCAATACCGGGAGGCTAAGTGAAATCGCGGATAGGATCGAGGCGTTTTATACTTGGGGCGACCTTATCCTGGGCGAAGCGTCAAAACAACAGCTCAGGGATGTCTGCGACCGGATTACGTACCGCCACCTGGTGGAATCAGAGTGGGGGTTTGCCCGCAAATCCACTTATGGGAACGGCATTTCCATTTTGCTTTACGGGCCGCCGGGTACGGGGAAGACGATGAGCGCGCAGGTAATCGCGGGGGAGCTTGGCCTGCCCCTGTACAGAATTAACCTGGCGCAGATAATCAGCAAGTATATCGGGGAAACCGCAAAAAACCTCGATACCGTATTCAGCGAGGCGAAGAGCAGCAATGTCATCTTGTTTTTTGACGAGGCGGATGCGCTGTTCGCCAAGCGCACCGATGTGAAAAACTCAAACGACCGCCACGCGAACTCCGAAAGCTCCTATTTGCTGCAAAAAATAGAGGAATACTCCGGCGTGAGCATTTTAGCGACAAACCTGGCGAATAATTTTGACGAGGCCTTCCGCCGCCGCATCCACTATATGATCCATATAAATATGCCCGGCCCCGCCCGTCGGTTAGAGTTGTGGAACAGTTTCATCCCGCCGGAAGCGCCCCTTGCGCCGGAGGTTGACCTGCGGGTTTTCGCGGAAAACCTGGAGATTTCGGGCAGTGTCATCAAATCCGCGGTACTGCAGGCGGCCTACTTTGCCGCGTCTGAAAATAAGGAAATCGGCATGGCGCACTTCGCAAAAGCCATACGGCGGGAGCTGCAGAAGCTGGGAAAAAGCGAACCTCATATTTTAAGCAGTATATAACTGACACAAAAGCACAATACACCGATCAGCCCATAGACAGAAATAATAATGTATGTCTGCTGTAAGGTGAATATCCCCGCCAGCAATGCATAAATCAAGCTAAAGCAGATCATGGCAATGTTTTGCCCCACGCTGTAAAATGACATCACTGTCGCCCGCCCCTCTTCATTTATCTCTTTTTGCATAGTATTGACGAGAAGGACTTCCGTTATAGCCATGAACATACAGGAAAGGCCGAGTATCGGGATAGCGTGCCTGTTCCATATTATAGAAAATAGCACTAATAAAACACAGGCCAGGCCGTTAATGAGGAATACCCGATTGACAGATGAAACCTTGCTACCAATTTTCGGCGCAATTAGGTTGCCCAAAGCCGCAAAAACAAACCTTACTGTTAAAATAACGCTGACCCAAATGTTGCCAAGGCCAAAGTCGCCTATAATCAGCGCGTCAAATTCATCAAAGTAACCCCCAAGGCTTGCAAAAAACACTAAAAATAATACAGAAATCAAAATGGCGCGGTTGCCTTTAAATAGCAAAACCGCTTCTTTGAGTGTTTCAAAGAAACCGCCGGATTCTTTATCTAACCTCCCCGAATAGTAATTCTTCTCTCTCAACAGCGAAGCGAGTACCGCGTTGACGAGGCATATTGCCGCTGATATCAAGGTGATAGCCCCTATACTTACGAAGCTTGCTAAGATACCCGCCGAGGCGATTCCTGCTAAAATGCCAGCGTTTGAGAAGAACCGCGCCTTGCCGTATACTTTTACGAAGTCCCCCTCACGGCCGTCGCTTTTTAGGTTGTCGTAGATTAGGCCTTCTTCCGTCCCGGAAACAAATGCCCCCGACACCCCCCAGAAAACGAAACCGACAGCAAACATAAGCAGTGTATGCGAAAAAAACCAGACAATGAAGCACAGCCCCTGCAATACCGCCGATATAACCAGCATATTTCTTCTGTTCCATCTATCCGCAAGAATGCCCGACGGCACTTCAAACACTATGGCAAAAACACTCCAGAGGGCGATAAGCACCGCGACAGCATTGACCGACAGCCCACGCTCTATGAATAAAAGCGTGTAAAAAGCATAGATGGGCAAGCATTGGCTTAAGAATTTATATGTGTAAAGCAAATTGACGTTAAAGGTTTTTATTTTCATTTGACATAAGCGTCCCCAATCCCTTGATTAGACTTCCACAACCGGGAATACCGCCCCTCGGATGCCGTTAGCTCTTCATGGGTACCGGATTCTAAAATCATGCCGTTTTCCAGCACATGGATGCGGTCATTGCCGGTAGCTGTACTGAGCCGGTGGACAACCGTGATAACGGTCTGCCCTTTTGGCAGGTTTGCAAGGGCGTGTTGGATATCCTGCTCAAAGCTGTTGTCCAGTGAGGCAGTGGCTTCGTCAAGCAATAGGATTGGGGCGCGTTTTAACAGCGCGCGGGCAATCGCCACACGCTGCCTTTGCCCCCCTGAAAGCTGTGTGCCGCGCTCACCGACGCGGGTATCGCAGCCGTCCGGTAACTGATCGGCAAACACATCTACACGTGCAAGCTTCGCCGCTTCCAGAATTTCGCTGTCATCTGCGCCCGGGCGGCCCAGCCGTATGTTGTCCCAAATCGTGCCGTCAAACAGATGCGGGTTTTGCGGAACATACGCAAAAAGGGAACGCAGCGCTTTTAGGGAATAGTCCCCGGCATCCCTGCCGAAGATTTTCACACTGCCCTGCTGCGGGTCATAAAACCGCATGAGCATCATTGCCAGCGTGCTTTTACCGCCGCCGCTCGAACCCACCAAAGCGGTAGACTGCCCGGCAGGGAAAGCTACATCTAAATTTTCAAACAGCGCCGTGTCCTCATTGTACGAAAAGTGTATGCCCTGCATGGAAACAGCGGGATCCGCCGACAGCGTCCCGACAGCCGTCCCCCCGGTTTCCTCCTGTTCATTTAACAGGGCGCAGACACGGTCGGCGCTTGCCAGTTCTTCCTGTATGCGTATATATCTTATAGCAATACCGCGCATAGAAAACCCAACGCCTGTCCCAAGGGCCCAGCAGGTCATAACTTGATTCGGCGTCAGCTTCCCGTCGGTAAACAGTAAAATCGCAACAGCGAAAATAATCCCGTCAATAAGGTATTTTGACACTTCCTGGGGCGTTGATGTCAGCGCTTCTGTTTTCTTGATTTTCCAGTTGATATTAAACGCGCTTTCCAGCGCATCTATTACACGCCCGATGAAGAAGCTTTGCTTGTTGTCGGTGCGAAGGACAGTATGCCCGCCTAAAAGGTCGCCGATGCGCTCCGACATCTGTGCGGTGCGCGTGCGCTGGACTACATACAGCTTGCGCAGATAGGGCGCAAAGCCGCCGTTAAACAGCAGCGACATAACCGCCACGCCTATAGTAATCCAGCCCAGCATCGGTGAACAGGCAAATATGTAGCCAATTTGCAGCAGGTTGCCGACAAACACAGTGCCCAGCATTTCATAAAGCCGATCCACCGCGTTTATCGCGGAAGTCGCGTCCACGGTAAACTGGGCGAGGTAATTGCCGGAATGTGTCTTGCGCAAAACTGATACGGGAAGCCGCATGATATGGCCGAGCAGGTTTTCGCGCAGCGCCATGGAAGCCTTTTCTGCAGACACGCCTTTGCCATAGAGCGCGGCCATTTGAATAAGCGAAATTATAGCAATGGCCGCACCGACAACGGGCAACCGCACAAGGACAGGGGCAAATTCCATGGTCATGGCGCTTTCCATCATGCCGCCCAGTAAATGCCCCTGTACAAAATTAAGCGCGGGCCAAAACAGCACTGATAAAACAGCGCATGGAAGATATATATACCAACAACCTGCAAAATAGCGCGTCAGTCGCGGCGCTTCGCCGACCAGCGGAAGCTTATACTTATTCCAGTTAGAAATGTCCCAAAAAATCGGTCGAAAATCGTTGCGTATATGCGATTTTTGAGCGATTTTTTGGTTGACATTACAATTGGAATTAGTATTACGCATAGCTGTGCCTCCCTTCGCTTTCGATCCTGTGTAAGCCGGCGTAGATGCCGCCTTTCGCGAGCAGGGCATCGTGGCTGCCTTCTTCAGCGACACAGCCGCCGTCCAATACCAAAATCCGGTCGGCGCCCTGCGCGACAGAAAGCCGGTGGGAGATAATCAGCATGGTATGCTTTGCCGAAAGTGCGCTGATGGAACCAAGTATTTCCCGTTCATTTTCGTAATCTAAAGCGCTTGTCACTTCGTCAAACAACAGAAGCTGCGCATTTCGTAAGATTGCCCGCGCGATTGCGATGCGCTGTTTTTGCCCGCCGGACATATTTGAGCCGCGCTCGGCGACCTTCATCTCCAGCCCATCCGGCCAAATTTCTTGCAAATCGCCAAGCCCGGCTGTGCTAAGGGCTTCGAGGATGCGGCTGTCGTCAATATCCGCGCCGAAAACCAAATTGTCCCTAAGTGTCCCGGTTATAAAGAAGGGGTCCTGCGGTACAATTGCGATGAAATCACGCAGTTTGTGCAGGTCAATCTTGCCGATATCGCCGCCGAAAGCCGTAGCTTTGCCGTTAATGGGCGGATAAAACCCCTCGATTAGCTTGAAGACCGTGCTTTTCCCCGAACCGCTCTCCCCTACGATGGCGACGGTTTCCCCGCGGCGTATCGAAAAACTAAGGCCTTTTAAGGTTTCGCCGCGGCCTTCGTATCCGAAGGAAACGTCCTCGAAAGCAAGCACCGTGTCTGTATCGGGGGAAGGTATCTCGCCGCCTTCACGTTCGGGGGGAGTGTCGGCCGCATCATAAATGCGCCCCATATAGCCGTTGGCGGCGCGCATTTGGGCAATCATCTCACTTAACGCCATGATAAACCACTGCCCATGCCCACCCATTTGAATAAAGATAATCAGCCCGGCCACAGTCAGCGAGCCGCGCTGCAAAAACCACACACCTGCCACTACCATAAGCACGGTCGGCAGTATGTATACCGCGTAATTCACGCCGCCCGAAACCGCTTCCCTGAGCTTACGCCGTTTTATCAGCGCCAGCGCCTTTTCCTGTGCCTTGCGGTATCGTTCGAGCATCGTTTCCTCAAGCGCGTAGCTCTTTACGGTTTCCGCCTGCGTAACACTTTCCTGCGCGATGACCAAGGCATCGGCGTTAGCGGCGGAAAGCTCGTCCGTGATCTGGGAAACAGCCTTCATCATCTTCGACAGCGCCCAATAAAAAACCGGGATTACGCCGTAACAAATAAGGGAAAGCACCGGGTTTATGTAGAAAAGGTAGAAAAAAGGCACGATAGAATATGCGCAAGTCCACACAATGGACGCCATCTCGGAGCTGAAAAAACGCTGTACGCTATTCACATCGCCGGTCATGCGGCTTTGCATGGTGGCGGTATTTCCTTTTTCAAAAACCGCCTCCGGGATTTTACCGAAGCGCGGAAAGACCTGCCGGAAAAGGTTGCGCGTGCCCCATATATTAAACAGGCCGTCAAAGTACACCACACTGATTTGCAGCGGTATCGAAACCGCCGCCGCAAAACCAAGGTAGTATAAATACCTGTTAAGGGAAGCCAAATCCCCTGTAAGCGCATTTTCCATAAGGCCGCCCATTGCGGTAGCAAAAAACAGGTCGCGGCTGCTCATAACGCAGAAAGTCAAGATAAATGCGGCGAACCACGGCAGTGTGCCAATTTCGCCCATAGCGCGGCGCAGGCTGCGTTTATTGCCCCCGTCTTGTTTACCTGCCTGAAGTTTTGGCATGATGCATCACCCCTATTGGCATTATACATTAACGGATATACAATAACAACCGTAATTTACTGTCGCTATAAAAATATGACCTTCGTGCATTTGATATAACGGCAATACGTATGATTGACCTTTTATCCGGTTTATGGTAATATTCGATTATCATTTTAGGAGGGCCTTCCGTTATGCTGGATATAAAACTGATCCGTACAGACCCGGATGCGGTAAAAGAAAACCTGGTGAAAAAGTTTAGGGAGGACAAGCTCCCTTTGGTGGACGAGGCCGCAGGGCTTGATGTAAAGCACCGCGCGGTTATTTCCGAAGCCGATGCCCTGCGCTCCAAGCGCAACACGGTCAGCAAGGAGATCGGCGCGCTGATGGCACGCGGCGACAAAGACGGGGCAAATGCCGCAAAAAAAGAAGCCGCCGCAATCGGGCCGCGCCTTGCGGAGCTTGAAAAGCTTGAGGCGGAGCTTTCCGAAAAACTGCGCGAGGTTATGCTTGCGCTGCCGAACATCATCGACCCGAGCGTGCCCATAGGGAAAGACGACAGCGAGAATGTAGAACTGGAGCGCTTTGGGGAGCCTTTCGTCCCGGATTTTGAAATACCGTACCATACAGATATTATGGAGCGGTTTTCCGGCATTGACCTTGACAGCGCGAGGAAAGCCGGCGGCAATGGCTTTTATTATTTTTTGGGGGATATTGCGCGCCTGCACTCCGCCATCCTCACATACGCGCGGGATTTTATGATAGATAAAGGTTTTACCTACTGCATACCGCCGTACATGATCCGCGGCAGTGTGGCCGCGGGTGTGATGAGCTTTGCCGAGATGGAAGACATGATGTATAAAATCGAGGGCGAGGACCTCTATCTGATCGGTACCAGCGAACACTCCATGATCGGCAGGTACATCGGCACGATTTTAGATAAATCAAACCTCCCGCAGGCAATGACCAGCTACTCCCCGTGTTTCCGCAAAGAAACCGGCGCGCATGGAATGGAGGAGCGCGGCGTTTACCGCGTCCACCAGTTTGAAAAGCAGGAGATGGTGGTAATCTGCGAACCCGAAGATTCCATGCTCTGGTACGATAAAATGTGGCGCTATACCGTGGAGTTTTTCCGCAGTATGGATATCCCCGTGCGCACATTGGAATGTTGTTCCGGCGATTTGGCTGACCTGAAAGTAAAAAGCGTGGATGTGGAGGCATGGTCGCCGCGCCAACGCAAATACTTCGAGGTTGGCAGCTGTTCTAATTTAGGCGATGCACAGGCGCGCAGATTGGCGATCCGCGTTAGAGGGGAGAAAGGAAGCGCAGCCGGCAATTACTTCCCGCATACGCTCAACAATACCGTAGCCGCGCCGCCAAGGATGCTGATCGCGTTCCTGGAAAACAACCTGTGCGATAATGGCGATGTGAAAATCCCGGCCCCTCTGCGCCCTTACATGGGCGGCAAGGAAATTCTAACCTCCGGTAGCCCGAGTATAAAATAATATTAAAGGGGTGTCAGCTATGCAGATTAAATCTCTCGAAACCTTTTCCACCAAGGACATATGCTTTGTGCGGGCCACGGATAGTGACGGTGATCGGGGATGGGGCATGACCGCGCCGTTTTCCGCGAATATCAGCGCGCTTGTGCTGCATCAGATCGCCGCTTCTATAGCAATGAAGCCATATGAGGATTTTACAACAGTAGCGGACGAAGTTATTTATCAGCAATACAAGTTCCTCGGCACGTTTTTGGCGCGCGCCGCCGCAGGGATCGACACCGCGCTGTGGGACCTGAACGCCAAGAAAAAAGGCGTATCCGTCGCGGAGCTTGCCGGAAAAAAGCGCGATGTGATCGACCTGTACGCATCCAGCATGAAGCGCGACCTGCCCGTGCAGGAGGAGGCCGACAGGCTGCGCGAATTACAGGATAGGCTCGGTTACAAGGCGCTGAAGCTCCATCCGGGGATACCGGTGGGCCGCGACCTTGACTTCTGGCCGGGCAGGACGGAGGACATGGTCGCCGCGATGGTGAAAACCGCCAAACCCGACACGCACATAATCGTGGATGTAAACGGCAACTATTCTGTAGAAACCGCGATAGAAATGGCAAAGTTTTTGCACAGCCACGGCGTTAAGCTTTTCGAGGAGCCTTGCCCTTACTGGGAGATCGAAAAAACCAAGGCAGTACGCGATGCCTGCGTTGAAATCGGCATCCCTGTAGCGGGCGGCGAACAGGATTATATTGATACCATGTGGGAGCGCATGATCGGTCAGCGCGTGATGGATGTCTGCCAGCCGGACTTATTATATCTGGGCGGATTTACAAGGTCACTGAGGATCGCGCGGCTCGCGGCGGAAAAGGGCCTGCAGGTAACGCCGCATACATCCAACCAGTCGCCGATCTTTATTATGGGGCTGCACTACATGGCTTGCATCGACACGCCTTATCCCTTTTTGGAATGTGGCATAGAGGACGACAGGTGGGCGCTGGACTGCTACCGGCCGCTTGTAGAAATAAAAGACGGTCGATCTGCTGTCCCTACAGCCCCCGGCTGGGGATTTGAGCCTGACGCGGATTTCCTTGCAAAGGCCGATTACATGATCACAAAATAGTATGGCAATCTACAGCGGTTTGCAGATAAATTCATGCACGCGGGTTTCCAGGACATTTTGCGCGTGTGCGGGCGTAATAATCACCGCTGTGTCCGCGCCGCGCCCTGTGCCGCCTATCGCGATGATTTTCTCGCCATAGGGTATCAGCCCCGCGTCCAGCGCCATGATAGATATTTCCACGCAGACCTTTGTGCCCTGCCCGAACATCCGCAGGGTATGCGCCATAATTTCCGCAGGGTACACGCCGCCGAGCTTTGTGCTAAGCCCGCGCTCCACGCCGCTGAGGACATGGGACGCGGTTAGGACGTTTACCCCGGATTTTTGCAATGCGGCGCGGTTTTCCTCCGAAAGCTCGTTTTTTCCTTTTTCGGAAAAGCCGCAAACATGGGTAACACAAACCACGTTTACGCCGTTATTAGCCAGCGGCATTGCGCTCTCCCCGGTGTTTGAAGCAATAACAATATGGCCAATGCCCCTTTCCTTCGCGGTTTTCAGGGCAAGCTCTATTGTTTTGCGGGTGTTTTCCTTGCCGGGTTTTTCAAAATACATTCATATCACTCCATTTACAGTTTTCTTCAGTTTACCAAAACATTACTATAAAATCAATCATAGGAGAGTTGAATATGCCTTTTTACGACCTGAGATGCCGTGATTGCGGCGATAACTTCAACATTTTCGCGGGTATGACGGACAAAGCGGAAAAACGCATACCTTGCCCGGGCTGCGGCTCGTTTAACCTGGAAACCGATTACAAATCCGCGCCGGGCTATATTAAAAATACAAAAGAGCCGGTATGCCCGAACCGCCATGTCTGCGGGGGCGGCTGCCGCCACGCCGGATAGGGAGCAGGATTATGAAGCATATTGTAAACATCGCCCACGGCCGCGAGCCGGACACCGACCCGCGCAGCCTTCGCGCCCATGTGCAAGACCGTGAAAAAAGGGTTTTGCGGGATACCTATTATCTCATCAGCCAAAATGACGGGCCGTCTGAGCGGCTTTCCTGCGGGCATACCACCGTTTACCCCACCGGAAGTACAACAGGGCATTCCCACGCGGATATGGAAGAAATTTATTATTTTATCTCCGGCGAGGGCATTATGGTTGTAGGTGAAGACGAGTTCCCGGTAAAAGCAGGGGACTGCCTGTATGTCCCGCCCGGTGAGTTTCACACGACGTATCAGTCCGGCATACTCCCGCTGGTGATTTTCTGGACGACCTGCAAGGTGGATGATTGCGGCGTTGCCACCGTGGAGGATACGCGGTGATTACAAAAATGCTGATTGGCGGGAATTGGGTAAACGCCGCGGACAATAAAACCTTTGAGGTGTCGGACCCGCGCACGGGTTTGCCGTTCGCAAGTGTGCCGCTCGGCGGTATCCGTGATGCCGATGCCGCCGTGGACGCGGCTTGCCTTGCCTTTAAAAGCTGGGCAAAAACAAATGTGTTCGCGCGTGCCGCGCTTTTGCGGGATGCCGGCGCGCTTGTAGAGAAAAACAAGCAGGAAATCGGAAGGCTGATGAGCCGCGAGCAGGGCAAGCCCGCGCAAGAGGCAATTACGGAAGTGCAAAAAGCCGCCGATATCCTGCGGTATTACGCGGCGGAGGGGGAGCGCGTATACGGCAGGATAATCCCAAGCGATGAAAGCGGTACATTCAGCATGGTGGTCTATCAGCCTATCGGGCCCTGCGCCGCCATCACCCCGTGGAATTATCCGGTGGAGCTGCTCGCGTGGAAGATCGGCGCGGCGTTGGCTGCCGGATGCACGCTTGTGTGCAAACTGCCGTCCGAAACGCCGCTGTGTGCGCTTTTGTTTATCAAATATATCACAGACGCGGGATTGCCGGGCGGCGTGATAAACGCCCTGACCGGCGAAGGCAAGGTTATCGGGCAGCGCATTTTAGAGCGCAAGGAGATCAGAAAAGCGGCGTTTACAGGCTCTACAGCGGTTGGGAAGGACGTGCTTGCATCCTGCACAGAAAGCTTGCGCAGAAGCTCCATGGAGCTTGGCGGGAGCTTGCCGATGCTGGTATTCAAAGACTGCGATTTAGACAGCGCGGCAATCGGTGCGGCGCGCCGTTCTTTCAAAAATATGGGGCAAATATGCATTGCCATAAACCGAATTTATGCAGAGCGGGAAATATACGAACAGTTCCTGTCGCGCTTTAAAGAGGAAACCGAAAAGCTTATCATCGGCGACGGGCTGGACGGTACCGCAGACCTCGGGCCCATGTGCAAAAAGCAGGGGGTCGAAGCCGTCACCGCGCATATATCTGATGCTATAGAAAAGGGCGCGCGGCTTATTACAGGCGGAAAAGCACCGGTTATCCCGGGGTTTGAAAGCGGCAACTGGTTTAGCCCGACAATTTTGGCGGATACAGACCACAGCATGAAAATTATGTCGGAGGAAACCTTCGGCCCCGCTGTAGGCGTTATGCCGTTTGACAGCATGGAGGAAGCGGTAAATCTGGCAAACGACAGCATTTACGGCCTTGCGGCCATTATCTATACGCAGAATTTGGCAACCGTAAATTACTGCGCACAGGCACTTGAGGCGGGCAATGTAGCGGTAAACAATGTAGACGCGGGGACTATAAACGCCCCATACGGCGGCTGGAAGCAATCGGGTTTCGGGCACGAGCATGGGCCGGAAGGGCTGTATGAGTATCTTAACGTCAAGCACGTGCGTATTCACGCGGGAGGGGAATAAAATGACTTTTTCAAGCTTAGAGCAAAGAATGGCGCATGGCTATATAGATATGCTGCCTTCATTTGTACCGGATGAAAACGCGCCTGTAAGCGTTTCGGAGCAGGAGCAGTTTTATGTTTTGATAAAAAGCCTGTATCAGCTTGCGTATGACGAGCCGCTGCTTTTTGTAACTGCACTGCACGGAGACGACGCTTTCCCTACCCGCTATAAAAAAGCATATGGCAAACCGGCGCTGATTGGGGATATGAGGAAGTTTACCAAAGCGATAAACGCTTTGCTTACGGCAATGTTCCTTCTCGGGAAAGGCGAAGATGTAACGCTAAACAAAAGGCAGCGGGCTGTTTTATCTAGGCTTGGCATTGACGGCACCGCCAACCTTCCCGCCGCGTGGAAGTGGATGGCTTCAAAAGACGGCGCGAATATCTCAAAGTTTTCGCATTGCCTGTTTGACGACGGTTATCCGTACACTTCTGAGATTTACGCACGTCTTCTCGGCAGCCATGCTTTCAAGAAAATTGAAAATTGGATGGCAGGGCAGGGGTATAAGCGGCATGATATATATCACATCATCGCCAGCGACTGCAATTTGACGCTGACAATCGCAAACCCAAAATGGGGCGCTGACGCACCGCGCGGCGGGCATGAATACAAAATAAGGCATACGGGCATATCGGCACAATACGATGATTATACGGCAAACCCTGCGGTCATCGGTTTGTGCATACCTAACGGGATGAAGGCTTATTTGGAAAACTTTGACACAATGGAAAAGCCGCTTCAAGCATTTGTTGTAAGCAAAACCAAAAAATGCGATAAATGCGGATACTGTGTCCAAACAGACAAAACCGGCTCTCGCCTGCTTGCGTATACCGCCGTCGAGTTTGAAGGCAAGGGATACAAGCTATGCAATTATTATCCCGGCTACGGCTACAGCTGGACAAGTATTGACGACGGCACTGCCGATATGATTATAGAAATGCTGTCCTTTATGGATAAGTTTGCGCCGGATAAAGTGAAGATTTAAGGAGCATACCGATGATAACTGCGCCGCAATCTGTATCCACGGTGATGGGGCCTATGTCCACTCCGCATCCGGATTGTGGAATTTTACCTTGACAACACCTCGCCGGTCGCGTATACTGTGTTTATTCCATAGTGGATTACCTTCACTACGAAAGGGGTTGTGATGTAAATGACTGTTAATATGATGGTGATTGCAACTTAAAACCGAATATCGGGCATAGAATGAAACGGGATTGCTGCCCGTGTCTTTTGCTGTGCCATCAACAGTAACCTTTCGTGAATAGCTGCTGAACGTCAACTGTGTTGACGTAGCGGGATACGATTCGGGTCGTATCTCTTTTTTGATTAAGTGCCGTGCGACAGCAGTCTTCGCAAGCCAAAGCACGCTTTGGCTGAGAGGCTGCTTGCTCCACGGCATTTTTGCGTCCAAAAATAACTACACACAGGAGAGATAAAAAATAACAATGATTGATTTGAAACAATACGGCTACACCGAAACAGAAACGCCGCCCGATGGTCTGCTGCTCGGCAGGGTTACGGAACATCGGGGAGCGCAGTATACCGTCGTCACCGAGCGCGGTGAAGTAACTGCAAATCTCAAAGGCACTTTTTATCACGAAGCGGAAGCGCGTGAGGATTTCCCATGCGTCGGCGACTTTGTGCTGTTGCAACACAACGAACTTGGCGATTCGGGTATCGCAAAACTATTGCCCCGCCACTCGAAGTTTTCCCGCGCCGACTTTTCAGGCCATGCGGCGGGATACGTCAAAACCATTCTTGAACAGGTCGTCGCAACAAACTTCGATTATGTGTTCATACTGTCGTCCTTGAATTGGGATTTTAAGGTCAGCCGGATCGCCCGTTATCTTACGCAGGCGCGGCAGAGCGGCGGTCAACCTGTCGTAATCCTTACAAAAGCGGATTTGGTTGAAGATTTTACCTCCGCGTTAGCCGAAGTCCGAAACGTCGCGCTTGATGTGCCGGTTCACGCGGTTTCCGCGCATACCGGATTTGGCGTGGATGAACTTAGCGAATACTTGAAACCCGGAAAGACTGTGGTTTTCCTCGGTATGTCCGGCGTAGGAAAATCGTCGCTGCTCAACGCGCTTATGAATCAGGAAGTCATGGTCGTAAAGGCAATACGCGAGGACGATAGCCGAGGGCGTCACACAACGACACATCGCCAGCTTTTCATGCTGCCTTCCGGCGCGATGGTCATTGATACGCCGGGGATGCGTGAGCTTGGTTTGTTCGGCGCGGATGAGGGTATCAGTGTAGGATTTGCCGATGTAGAAGAACTATTTGCCAGGTGCCGATTCAGCGATTGCCAACACCGGACAGAACCGGATTGCGCGGTTCTCGCCGCACTTGCCGATCGTTCATTACCGCGTGAGCATTGGGAGCGTTATCTCGCGCAGAAGCGGGAAAATAAATTTGTTGAGGATAAAACTGAATTTATGCGCCAGCGACAAAAGTGGAACAAAGACATTGCTAAATGGAGTAAACAACAAAAGAAAAGCGGAGGGATAAGATGATTAAAATAATCTCGGGAACCTTAACTTATGTGTTATGTAAAATGTTCACTTTGTCAATCACAACTGCTGATTATAAGACAGAGAAACTTCACGGAGGTACACTCGGCGATGTTCGTCTTGTAACAGGCACAGCAGAAACCGCTGACGGTGAAAAGCTGCCCTACAAAGTTGTGTTGAAGGTTCAAAAGAAATGGAAACGCCACGGCGACTCTGGTTCATGGCGCAGGGAGTATGACCTTTATACATCGGGCTTCGGCGCGCTGTTCACCGATTCCCTCTGTTGGCCGAAATGTTATCACGCCGAAATGAACCAAGATGAAAGCGAATGGCAAATATGGATGGAACATATCGACGGTATATCGGGTTTAGATTTAACCGGCGATATGTATGAACGTGCAGCAGAGGAATTAGGCCGGTTTCAAGGTAAGCTGTATGCAAAACGGCCGGCTATAATTCAAAACCTAACCAATCTTAGCAAGATTGATTTTGCAAAAAACTTTTATTTACACTACCGGTCATGGAAAGAGGTGTACGACTACATACGCACCGACGACTGCGAAATCCCTAAGCACTTATGTCAAATGCTCATCGACATTGATGAAAATGAGAACGATGTATGGAACCGCATTGAAAAGCTACCCATCGTACTTTGCCATAGGGATTTTTGGGTGACGAACATATTTTACAAGGATGATAAAATCGTACTCATTGATTGGGACACAACCGGGTGGGGCTATTTCGGTGAAGATTTAGCAAGCCTCATTGCGGACGAAGCGGATGTAGCGCATATGGTTGAATACTATCAGCGATGCGTCCCGGCGTATTACAAGGGTTTTTCGGAATATGCAGATGTTTCCCATATCACCGACCATTGTGTCCGTGAGCTAATCCTTGTCATGTTCGGGTATAGGCTTGTCGAATGGTATAAATTCGCTAAGTCGCCCGACGAAAAAACGCTTCATCTTAACACTTTGCAAAAAATTTATGAAATGGGAGATTACACATGACTGATAAACTATTTCACCTGTTACAAAAACCCGCGCTTTGGCAGCGAGTTCGAGCCTCGTAACCCGCTTATACCCGAAACCCTCACAACCATGCGGTTTGTGGGGGTTCTTGTTAACGGTCCTTTTTCGCCTTTATACTCAGCGCCTGCTGTCGCAGCATAATCCTCACCAGGGCGGAATGTGTCGCGCTGTCAATGTCACGGAACATTACGCCGTAGCTGTATGCCTGTGCGTCTATTCTTGTCCGGCGCGTGACAGCGCATCTCAATGAGAAATCCGCGCCGTCGAGCATGAAACTCACAGCGGCTTCGTCCCCCGGCTCTAAAAGCAGCCCGGTTTCAATCCGCATACCCCCGGCGCTGATATCCAGGATATTCATCGCGCCGCTGTTTTTCCCTTCGCCCGATATAGTGCCGTCCAGTTTAATCGGGACACGGAAAAAGTCCCTGTCATTTACGGTTTTGACCACCGCGCCGTGCAGGAGCTTTACCACCGTTTCCTGCTTTAGGTAAACAAGCGAAACAAAACACAGGAATTCGCCCCCCTGTATGAAAAGGGCGACTTTTACGATATCGTTATAATAAAACGGCATAAAAACCGAGCCGCAGTCAATTTCAATTTCGCCATCGGTGATACCTGTGATTGTACCGTAGGCAAGCACACGGTTTTCCATTGTTAGGATCTCGCAGGGCATCCCGAGGATCTCACCGCCCAGGCGGAATTCCTTGTTTTTCATATACCCAAAGAAAACAGGGTCGTCTGTTTCGGCGTGGCGGCGCCAAGCCCGCGCGGCTTCCAGCAGACTGCCGAAATAGATCCTGCCCGACCTCGCCGAGTTCAGCTCCTGCTTTATCCTATCCATCTCCGGCAAAAATTCGCGGTGCTGTTTTTTGTGATGCACCGCCAACGGGAATTCATGCAGATCCATCAGCGCTTCCTCAGACTCGAAATGCGCTTCGCACGCCGCCAGCAGCTGTGTGAGGAAACCGGACATAACGGCAACCGGCGCGCTGCTGTCGTATTTTTCCTCAAATTCTGCGATGAGCTTAAAAAGCCCCAGGTGCTGCTCATCAATCAGCGCGATACCGGACGAACCCCCGCCCGTCAAGCTGTGGATATCCATAATATATTTTCATTCCCTTTTTTAATGTGATATGATATAATTTACAATAGCTATTATACATCCATATCCCAAAAACTACAATAGAGGGGGCCAAATCATGTTCGATCAAAAAGAAAACCGGGAGCTTATAAGCCTTTTCGAGAAACTGCGAGTCACCGACGTGCGCGACGGCATGGACTGGATGGGCTATCACCACTACGGCAGTGTGCATCACTCCATCAGGCCGCTTTTCCGCCCAAGGCTCAGCACAATCGGGATTGCGCGCACCACCCGCTATGTCCCGTATGAGGGGCCCGTGCCCGCGCTCCCGCCCGAGGAGTACACAAAATGGGTTAAAATGTACTACGCCGAAATCTGCTACGACCCATGGAACGCCGATATTCAGCCCGGCGACTTCGTGTGTATTGACATCGCGGGCGTTGATGTGGGGTTGCTTGGCTCCAACAATACGCTTGACTGCAAAAAGAAGGGCTGTGTGGGGTTCGTAACCAACGGCGGCGGCATCCGCGACACAGACGAGTGCGTCATCCAGGGCATCAATGTCTGGTCAAAATTTATCTCTCACGGTATGGACCAGGCAAGGATCCGCTATATAGACAAGGATATCCCGATCGCCATAGGCGGAGTTGCAATTTATCCCGGGGATATTATCGTGGCGGACGGGGACGGCGTGATCGCTGTGCCGCGCAAAATCGCCCGCGGCGTCGCAAAATACGCGTGGCAGGAAGCCAGCGCGGATAAAAAAGCCCGCAAGCAGTTTTATATAGACCTGGGCATGGAGCTTGACGAAACAGTATAGGAGGGAAAACATGACTTGCTTTACAGGCCCGGGTACAGGCCGGCTGCTGCTAATCCACCTGACAAAGGGCGAGGATATCTTAAAAAGCGTTACACAGGCCGTAAAAGACGCCGGTATTGTAAGCGGCGTGGTGGTGTCCGGGATCGGGTCGCTGCGCAAGTGGCACTACCACTACATCGGCGACACGGACGACCGCCCCTCCGATGTTTTTCAGACAATCGAGGGGCCGTTGGAGCTTGCCTGTATGCAGGGCGCGATACTGGAGGGCGTGCCGCATCTTCACGCCGTGGTTTCGGAGCATGGCACAAAAACCTGGTCAGGCCATGTTGAAGAAGGCTGTGAAGTGCAGTACCTCGCCGAAATCTGCATCCTGGAGATGGCGGATATGCCGTTGGGGCGCAGAAAAAAGGGCGAGTTCGGCATTGCTAATATCGAGATGATCCCATAATTTCCCGCACAAGCAGCTCCAAATCCTCAAAGCGCGAAAGGGTGCCGGCACGGCGGCGCAAGGACGATGCCCCCGGCATCCCTTTCATGTACCATGCGGCGTGGCTTCGGGCTTCGCGCATGGCGGCGTATTCGCCTTTATATTCCACGGCTTTGGCGATATGCCTTAGCATGATACTCAGCTTTTCATCAAGCTCCGGCTCGGGTTCATTTATCCCGCGCAGGAGCTTTTCTTTTATTTGCCGGAAAATCCACGGCCTGCCAAGCGCGCCCCGCCCGACCATCACCAAATCACAGCCGGTCCGCTCATACATTTGCTGTGCGCAGTCCACGCTGTTTACATCGCCGTTGCCGATTACGGGGATGGACACGCTTTCTTTAACCGCGCGAATTATTTCAAGATCGACCGGCGGGGCATACATCTGTTCGCGCGTGCGGCCATGTACAGTTACCGCGGAAGCCCCGGCGCGCTCTGCCATAACAGCCGCTTCCACCGCGTTAACACTGCCGCTGTCCCAGCCCTTGCGGATTTTTACCGTAACCGGAAAAGGGGATGCCTTTACGGCCGCGCGGATGATTTTTTCTGCCAGCGGCAGGTTTTTCATCAGAGCGCTTCCCGCCCCGCCGCTTGTGATTTTCGGCGCGGGGCAGCCCATGTTTATATCTATCGCGTCCGGTGAAAATTTCGCCGCGATTTCCACCGCCTTCGCCATAAACTCCGCCTCGTCGCAGAAAAGCTGGACTGCCATCGGGCGCTCGTCCGGAGCGATTTCAAGCAGCGCCGCTGTTTTGGCGGAGCCGTAAACCAAGCCTTTTGCGCTCGCCATTTCGCCCACGGCATAACACGCGCCCATCTCAATGCAGATTTCCCGGAACGCGCGGTCTGCCGCCCCCGCCATTGGGGCGAGCGCGGCGGTTTTGGGAAGGGATAGCATGGTCAATGTTATTCTCCTAAAAATCAGCGTTAAATATGATTGACTTTTTTCCCGGTGGGATGTATACTTAATTCAAGGGTAAGACTTCAAACGGTTATACCCCTGTTTATCTACAAAAAGTAGCCAAACACATTGGGGTGCGGATGGCTACTTTTTTGTATGTACGCCCAGCAATATAATTGCTGTCATCGCAATAATCGTCATTGAGATTATGTACGCGATCGCCATACTATCACCTCCCTTATCAAAGTTTGGTGATCCCCCCCTTCCATATCGGAATGGGGTATAACCGTCCAGCAGTAAACTGTTATCTATCTTACCCTTGTTTATCGGATTACTCCGACTGTTTCATATTACACGAATTTCATCATTTTGACAAGTCTTTAATAAAATATTAAGGGGGCAGCATCATGAAATACTTCAAGAAAATCGTCGGTAAGCGGCTGTATTTATCACCGCTCAGCTTGGACGATGCGGAAATCTTCACAAAATGGGTCAACGACCCCGCTGTCAGCTGTAACTTAGGCAATTATCCCGCGCAGATAAGCTTAAGCAGCGAAAAAACTTATCTTGAGGATCTGGCGAAAAAGCATTGCTACAGCATTGTTTTGCACGACGGCGATGTGATGATCGGCAATCTCGGCTTAGGCGACATCGACCACAGGAGCCGCAAGGCCACCTTGGGCATTATGATCGGGGAGGCCGAAATGCGCGGCAAGGGCTACGGCACAGAAGCTATATGCCTAATTTTAGATTACGGCTTTAACACGCTGAACTTGCATAATATCATGCTGTATGTCCACGCCGATAACGGGCAGGGCATTGCGTGCTATAAAAAAGCAGGCTTCCGTGAATTTGGCCGCCGGCGGGAAAGCCACTTCAAAAACGGCCGGTACATAGATGTTATACACATGGAAATTCTTTCTACGGAGTGGGGAAAAAGCTAATGAAGCTACTGGCGGTAGACGGCAACAGCATTGTAAACCGGGCATATTTTGGCATAAAACCATTGGCGACTAAAACAGGCATACCAACGGGCGCGATCTACGGCTTTTTGAGCATACTGCTGAAAATGCAACAGGAAACAGGGCCGGAGGCGATCGTCGTCACGTTTGATATGCAGGCGCCCACATTCCGCCACGCGAAATATGACGGCTACAAAGCGCAGCGTAAAGGTATGCCGGACGATCTTGCCCGCCAGATGCCGCTGCTAAAAGAGCTGCTGGGGCATCTGGGCTACAGGCTTGCGGAGCTTGAGGGGTATGAAGCCGACGACCTGCTCGGCACGTTTTCGCGGATGTGCCGCGAAAGCGGCAGCGAATGTGTAATCGCAACCGGCGACCGCGATTCCTTCCAGCTAATCGGCGGCGGCGTGACCGTCCGCCTTGCCTCCACGCGCGGCGGTCAGCCCCAAGCCGAAATCTACGACGAAGCTGCCGTCATGGAAAAGTACGGCGTTTCTCCCGGTCAGCTGATCGACGTAAAAGCGCTGATGGGCGACAGCTCCGACAATATCCCCGGAGTTGCGGGCGTGGGCGAAAAAACCGCACTTTCGCTGGTGCAAAAATACGGCAGTTTAGATAATATATATGATAACTTAAGCAGCCCTGATATCCGCGATACACTGCGCGCAAAACTCACCGCCGGGCGGGATATGGCGTATCTGAGCAGGGAGCTTGTTGTAATCGACCAAAACGCGCCCATCCCCCTGACAGTCCCGGACTGCGGGAAAAGCCCCGCCGACAACGACAAAGCATACGCGCTTATGGCGAAGCTGGAGCTGTTTAGCCTAATGCCGAAATTCGGCGTGCGCCCTTCCGCCTTAAAAGCAGACATGGGGCAGGAAAACGGCGCGGAGCAAAGCAAAGGCTTCTTAACTCCCGGGTACGAAGTAATTTTCAACAGCCTACCCAAAAATGCGCTTGAATCGGACAATATCCTTGATGTGCTTTTTTCTTTTGAAGACGGCAAGCTTTCCGCCCTTTGCGCAAATATAGGCGGGACACTGCATCTCTGTGATACGGGCGCGGCGGAAACAGCAAAAAAAATTCTGTCCGCGCCATGTAAAAAGCGGACAAACAGCGTGAAATCACTGCACCGCCTGGGGCTTGAAATGGGCTTTGAGGTACAGGGCGTTATTTTCGACCTTGAGATCGCCGCGTACATCCTAAACCCCACGGCGAAAGATTACGGGATCGGAAGGCTCGCGGCGGAATACGGCGTTGTTTTGCCGGAGATAAGCGCACAGCTCGGCAAATTCGGGGAGATTATCGGGCATTGCGGTATCTTCCCCGCGCTGGCGGAAAAGCTCCTGTCCCATATCATAAAAAACAGCCAGGAAAAGCTCCTGACGGAAATTGAGCTTCCGCTCGCCCGTGTGCTGGCGGATATGGAATACGCGGGGTTTGAGCTGGACACAAACGGCCTTGCCGCCTACGGCGAAAGGCTAAGCGCGGATATATCTGAATTGCAGGCGGAAATCCATGAACTTGCGGGGGAAAGCTTTAATATAAACTCACCAAAACAGCTTGGCGTGATTTTATTCGAGAAGCTGGAACTCCCCGCGGGGAAAAAGACAAAAACGGGATATTCGACCAACGCCGATGTGCTGGATTTTCTGGCGGACAAGCACGCGATTATACCGAAAATCCTATCCTACCGCAAAGCCGCAAAGCTTAAATCCACCTATGTAGACGGTTTGCTGAAAGCTGTTGGCGCGGACGGGCGCATCCACACAAGCTTCCAGCAGACGCTCACACGCACGGGGCGCATTTCTTCCGTGGAGCCGAATATGCAAAACATCCCCATCCGCACAGAGCTTGGCAGTGAACTGCGCAGGTTTTTCCGCGCGCCGAATGGCATGGTTTTGCTGGACGCGGACTACTCGCAGATAGAGCTGCGTGTGCTTGCCCATATCGCGGAGGACGAAAATATGATCCGCGCTTTTCTGGAAGGCGCGGACATTCACACGATAACAGCTTCACAGGTTTTTGATATGCCGCCTGATTTTGTAACGCCGCTGATGCGAAGCCGCGCAAAGGCAGTGAACTTCGGCATTGTGTATGGGATAGGCGCGTTTTCTCTTTCCGGGGATATCGGCGTGCCTGTCCACGAAGCCGACAGCTACATCAAAAGCTATCTGCAAACCTACCGCGGCGTGCGCAAATATATGGATGAAACCGTGGCGGATGCCACACAGCGCGGATATGTGCAGACGCTTTTCGGGCGCAGAAGGTACCTGCCCGAGCTGGCTTCGTCAAATTACCAAAACCGGGAATTCGGCAAACGCGTGGCGATGAACACGCCGATTCAAGGCACAGCCGCGGATATCATAAAAATCGCGATGGTGCGGGTGTCCGCGCGTCTGCGTAGTGAAGGGCTGAAAGCCAGGCTGATCTTGCAAGTGCATGATGAGCTTATCGTGGAAAGCCCCATAGCTGAAGCCGAAAAAGCGGCCGCGCTGCTGCGGGAGGAAATGGAAGCGGCGGCAGAGCTTTGTGTGCCGATGGTGGCGGAGGTCAGCGCGGGGAAGAACTGGCTGGAACAGGATGCGCTCTAATAAGCAGATACATTTTCGGCCTTGGCATCCTGCAAAATCTTCCCGATTAAGCCGTTCCTGTCCTCCCGCCTGCATTGCGGCGCCGTGATAATGGCGCCAAGCTCAGCGGCGCTTTCCCCGACTGTATGATTTACTATGATGTAGTCGTACTGCTTTGCCAGCGGAAGCTCCTCAGTCACGGCGATATTCAGCCGCCTTTGTATATCGTCGCGGGATTCTGTCCTGCGGCTTTCAAGGCGGGCTTTCAGTTCACTAAATGACGGCGGCGTAACAAACACAAGGACCGCGTCCGGATTGCGCAGACGGATATCCTTTGCGCCTTTCACCTCAATAACCAGGATTACGTGCCTGCCCATGCTTCGGCATTGCTCCACCGGGGCGCGTAGCGTACCGTAGTAATTGCCGTTGTAGAGCGCGTGTTCGAGGAACTCGCCCGCGTCAATCTTCGCCTCGAAATCTTCGCGGGAAAGAAAGTGGTAATCCACGCCGTCCGCCTCGCCCTCGCGCTTGGGGCGGCTGGTGGCGGAAACAGAGATCACCACGCACGGGTCACTTTCTGCCAGTTTCCCGGCGACAGTATCTTTGCCTGCGCCGGAAGGCCCGGACAGGACTACCAGCCTGCCGCGCTTACTCATCTTCACCCTCGCTATCATTGCCGTCCAGGCCGTCCAGCCGGTTCGCTACGGTTTCGGGATGTACAGCCGACAGGATCACATGGTCTGAGTCCGTGATGATCACGGCGCGGGTACGGCGGCCATAGGTGGCGTCGATTAAGGCGCTTTTATCCCTTGCCTCTTGGATTATACGCTTGATGGGGGCGGATTCAGGGCTGACAATCGCGACCAGCCTGCTTGCCGACACCATGTTGCCGAAGCCTATATTTATCAGTTTCACAGCAGCCCCCTCAGAACCTGTATTCAATACTCGAAACTTAGAACCCATCTTCAATACTCAAAGCACCGGCACATCGGCGATTTTCCGCATTGCTTCGTTAAATTTCCTTGGAATACATGGAGTATACCTGCGAAAATTTGCCTCGCACTGCAAAAAATCGCTTCAATGCGCCGGCATATCTCGTTATTGAAGATGGGTTCTTACTCGATGTTTTGGATCTGTTCGCGGATTTTTTCTATCTCGCTTTTCATGTCGACCACTATCCGTGATATTTCCAGGTCCTGGCATTTAGACCCGATTGTGTTGGCTTCGCGTCCAAGCTCCTGCGCCAAAAAATCCAGCTTGCGCCCAACAGGCCCGCTTCCGGAAAGCAACCCGCGGGACTGCCCCAGATGGCTTTTCAGGCGGACGGCTTCTTCTGTCGTGTCGGTTTTCTCGGCAAACACCGCCGCTTCGGTAAGGAGCCTTGCCTCATCTACCTGCTTGTCCTCCAAT
Organism: Oscillospiraceae bacterium; assembly: GCA_009776345.1. GTDB lineage: Bacteria > Bacillota > Clostridia > Oscillospirales > Ruminococcaceae > WRAV01. Next base: position 39,844 of record WRLS01000001.1, read on the forward strand.
ACAGCCTCCAGCTTTGCAAACAAACGGCTGCGGTATTCCTCTTTAAGCTGCGGCGCTCGCGCTTCCGCCTTTTCCGTCAGCGATTCCAGCGCGGAGATACGGGCGAGGATGTCGTTTTTCAGCTTTTCGCCCTCACTTCGGCGCATTTCGGCAAAGCCCTCAAGCGCCTTTTCTGCAACGGTACGGACAGCGCCCCACAATTCCTCTTCGTCTTCGGCAGGCTTGCGCACGATGAAGATATCGCCGAAGCGGGCAATATCAGTCAGCCGAATGTTGTCACTCAGCCCGAGCGCTTCCCCAAGGCCGCGGAGCGTGTCCAAATACTCCCCGGCAAGCTCACGGTTGACCGCTACCTGCGAACTTGCGCCCTCAAGCGTCACAACCGAAACATTCACATCCACCTTGCCCCTGGATATCTTGCCGTAGGCAAGCCCCTTGAGCTTTTCTTCAAGATAGCCGCAGGTTCGCGGCACACGCGCGGAAAACTCGAAAAACCGGTGGTTGACAGATTTTATCTCCACCGTTATCTCCCTGCCGCCGATCAGCTGCCAGGCGCGCCCATAACCCGTCATTGAGCTTATCATTTCCCCAAATACATCCTTTGCGGTTTAATGCTAATATGATACCACCCGACTGCCGCGATGTCAACCTTGCCCCAATCCCAATCCCTATCCGCCCTTGCATATAGCGTAAAGATTGCGTATACTATTCTTTATCCTCATTCATTTGCTTAAACATAGAAAAGGAAACAGCTTATGCGGGAAATTCACGGGAACACAATCGGCATCCGCCGTTCATACATCGAACGGCTGGAAAGCATTTATGACGTTGAAATTGAGCGCAAGGAATTCTGCACCGTACCGCTGCTCAATTTGCTTGCAGCCTTTACCGGCAATACCGGGCGCGAGGCAATGGCGTATGTTGACCGAACGGGGCATGTGCTTTGCGTCGCCGTCGGTGAGCGCGACCGCGTAGAGCTGCCGTTCCTGCGCATACGCCGCTCTCCCGGCAGGCTCGCCGGCATCCGCTGCATCCATACGCATCCCGGCGGAAACGGGGCGCTTTCCGATGTTGACATTCAGTCCCTCAAAAGCATCCGCCTTGACGCAATGGCGGCGGTGGGCGTTTCGGGGGGCAGGCCGGTTTGGATGCAGGTCGGGATATTGGATCAAAGCGGCGAAGATTCGGAAGAAGGCGACGGCCTTACCGTAAACTTACACGGCCCGTACAGGATAAGCGGGATCCCGCATGAAACTTTGCTTGCGGAAATACGCCTGGCGGATGTCCGTATACGGCCTGACAAATCAAAAAAAGCGGACGCGGAAATCGCCCGCGCGATTTTAGCGGGGATTGACAATAAACAAACCGGAACCCAGCCCCTCAGCGAGCTTTTACAGCTTGCAAACACCGCCGGGTTTATAACCGTTGGCTCTATGGTTCAGCCCCGCGACCGGCCCGACAGAAGCTATTATCTCGGCTACGGGAAGCTGCGCGATTTAACGCTAGAGATCGGGGCACTACGCGCGGACGCGGTTATCTTCGACGATGAGCTTTCCCCCGCGCAGATACGCAATATCCAAAAAGAATTCGGCGAAAGTATTGAGATTATCGACCGTACAGCGCTTATCCTTGATATTTTTTCCGGGCGCGCCGCAACGCACGAAGGGCGCTTGCAGGTTGAGCTTGCGCAGGCAAAATATATGCTCCCGAGGATGGCGGGCTACTGGAAGCACCTGTCGCGGATGGGCGGCGGTGGCGGCGGCGGGGCGGGCGCTCGGCGCGGCGAAGGCGAAACCCAATTAGAGGTTGACAGACGGATCCTGCGCAGGCGGCTTGTTGAGCTGGAAAAAGAAATCGACAACATAAAATCCCGCAGGGATGTACAGCGCGCCCACCGCGAGCGCTCCGGCATCCCGGTCGCCGCGCTTGTCGGATATACAAACGCGGGGAAATCGTCGCTTTTAAACAGCCTATCCGGCAGCGATGTTTTAGCTGAGGACAAGCTGTTCGCCACCCTTGACCCTGTATCCCGCCGTGTGAATTTCGGCGGCGGGGACCTGCTGCTGGTAGACACCGTCGGCTTTATCAACAAGCTTTCCCATGACCTTGTGGACGCCTTCCGCGCCACGCTTGAGGAAACAAAATACGCCGACCTGCTCATCCATGTGGTGGACGCGTCCTCGGATGACAGCGCTCGGCAAATGGAAGTTGTCAAAAGTGTGCTGGGCGAGCTGGGCGTGTGGGGCAAGCCAATCCTGACAGTCTACAATAAATGTGATATCGCGGGCGATTTTATCCCGGGGACAGACAGCGTGCGCGTTTCCGCCATAACCGGGATGGGCATGGAAAATTTAAAAGCCGCGGTTGTAAAAAGCCTCGCCGCGGCGCGTGTTGAAATATCGGTAATCCTGCCGCTTGACAGCGGTGCGCTGGTGTCGCGCATTTATGCAACCGGGCAAGTCAGCCGGTGCAGCTACGAGGAGGACGGCATACACATCACCGCGCTGGTTTCG
>WRLS01000002.1 GCA_009776345.1 Oscillospiraceae bacterium
CGTACAATGCGGGCGGGCACGCGGGCCCGCCCCTACAAAACATCCGTCACCGCGACGACAAGTCGCCGCGGCGCCACCCTCTTTAAAAAAGAGGGTACGTCCTACGGGTGTTTTGCTTTTTAAGGGGGTGGCGCGAAGCGCCGGGGGTTGACCTTGGCGCGATTTACCGAAACAACCCCCGCCGTCTGCGGACAGCACCCCCTTCATGCGCGAAGGGGGCAAAAAACACACAGTGAGGATATGCGATGAATAAGGGAAAAATAATAAAAAGCAGCGATACGCTTGCCAATGCGCTGAAGCTTGAGGGCGGCTTCCTTTCAATCAAGCGGGCAACTATCCCGCACGCGGATGCTTTTGCGGAAAAGGGCTGTACGCTTGCAATTTTGGGGCGGGCATTCGCCGGGGAGACTTTGTATTTCTCGGTCGAAAACCTCACCTGTCACGGCGCGGCGGCGAATTTCGGCTTCGCGGACGGGCTGCCGAATGTACCCGGCGGCTTCGGCTATTTTATTTCACATGGGCGCGGCGAAGGCTTCCCGCCCGGCGAAAAGGTAAAAGCCTCCCCGGAAATCGGCGAGGAAATGCTGCTCGGGCAGCCGCGGGATGTTATGGGCGGGTACAACGCGATATGCGTAAAGCCGTATGAACCGGGCGACAACGCCGATACCGTAACCGCCCTTGTAACGCCGGACCGGCTTTCCGCGCTGATACATATTTTCTGTTTCCGCAAAACGGGCTACGACGATGTGATCGCGCCGATGGTTTCGGGCTGCGCATCGATATTCCGCATCCCGTTCGGTGAGCTGAAAAGGGAGCGGCCGCGCGCGGTAATCGGAAACATCGACGTTTTTTCCAGGCCGCATTTCGCGCCTGATACGCTTTTTTTCACCGTATCGGGCAAGGATTTTGAGCAAATGCTGGAAGATTGCGAAAACAGCGTGCTTGCATCGCATATCTGGAAAGGGGTCCGGGCGCGGTTGTAGATTATTTCGGTGATATTGTAAACATGGAAAGGGCGCGGGGAAATTCCCTGCGCCCTCAAATTGTAGACAAAGCAAAAAATTACGGTGTTCGTAATTCCCCGAAGGCGAATTCATTTCGCCGAAGGTTTCCTTGGCCCGCGCATCGGGCGCGGAACCGGGGGGAATATGGGGGGTATGGGATACCCCCCATAAAGAGCGATGACTTTGTCATCGCTCTGAGGGCGTGGGGAAATTCCCTGCGCCCCTGCGTTTCTACAGTGTGGAACGGTATGTAACATCAATTCTAATATGTGGCAGATACACCAACCTCGCCTGCTGCTTCCATCTTAAACTTGTTCATAGCCTCTTTCGCTTCGGGGACCATGATTCGATTGCTGTTAGCCATCTTTTTATTTCACTCCTTAAAAGTGTTGTATCACGCGTTTGCATTACTAGTATGGTCATGCGTTATTTTATTATGACTGGCAATTGTTTCTGTTGCGGGGCCCGGTTTAATGCCGGCCGGTGATTTTTTACATAACAGGCAAACCGCCGCCGCCGCCATGACCGCAAACCGGTCCGCTTCCCCGCTGATGTGTACCGGAATCTCCTGCGGCTCTATTACTGTACCGTGTAAATTTATTATCGAACGCTGTAAATTTACGACTGCGCCGTCAATCCCCATGCTGGACAGCGTGATTGTGTCCTTCGCCGAAAGCCCGCAGGTTATCGCAGGGATGCCTGTTTGTGCCATGTGGCGCATAAGTTTGCCGTTGCCGGAATCTACAACCGCGATTTTTGCGCCCGCTATTGCGCTTAACTGCGCGCCTCCGCAGTCCTTTAAGACGATGATTGTCGCATCCCCTGTAAATTGGCGGAAGCTTTTTATATCGGTGAGCAGAAGCTCGGCGCCGTATGCGGAGGTGTCGAGCGTCCCGCCATGCGCCCTGATTACCGAAAAATGCTTTTCCAGCTCGAGTGAAACGGCTTCGCGGAACCGGTCTATGCCTTTATCGGCGGACAATATTACACATATCAAGATAATTACCTCGGTAAAATAGACATAATATACGGTAATTATAACTAAGTGATTCTAAAACGGTGCGTAAACTGCTGGCTTTATCCTTTGAAAAATGAAATGGTTTTATTCCGCCAAAAAATACTAAAAGAACTGAGTTGAATATTTGGTACAAACATATTATAATATTAAATATATGCTGCGTATTACAACTGTTTAGGGGTGCCTATGAAAAAATATATGGCTGCCGCCGTTGCCCTGATGCTATTTGTTTTTTGGGGCGGGGCAAGGGCGGAGGCCCTCTCGCGCGGTGACATTGCTGCGGAAACCGCCGTGCTGATGGATTTTGAAACCGGTCAGATTTTATTCGACAAGGGCATGAACAGGCGCGTTTTCCCCGCCTCCACTACAAAGATCATGACCTGCCTGCTCGCTGTGGAGAATAGCCGCCCGGATGAGATAATCGCTGTGTCGGAAACCGCCGTCTTTTCTATCACAGAGCCGCTTAGCTCCCACATCGCGCTCACCCCCGGCGAGGAGCTTCCGATGGACGATGCGCTTTTCGCTTTGATGATGCCGTCCGCCAATGATGCCGCCAATGTAATCGCCGAACACATAGCGGGTTCGCTGGAAGCCTTTACGGATCTGATGAACGCCAAGGCCGCTGAAATCGGCGCGGTGAACACAAATTTTGCCAATGCCCACGGCCTTCACGACCCGATGCACTACACAACAGCCCGTGATATGGCGCGTATTACCCGTCACGCCGCCGAAAATCCAATGTTTATGCGATACTTCGGCGCGGATTTACATACGATGGCAGCTACAAACCTGCAATCCGAGGAGCGATACTTCACAAATTACCAATATATGCTTGTGCCGGGTACGCGCTTTTATAACGAAGCCGTCACAGGCGGCAAGGTTGGCTATACCCATCCCGCGCGGCATACCATGAGTACGGTCGCGGAAAAAGACGGCCGCACGCTTATCGCCATTGTAATGGGGAGCGGGCGGGATGAAAAATTCACCGACACAAAAAAACTGCTGGATTTCGGCTTTGAGCAGTTCACGCGCCATGTAATCCACAGTGATGAGCTTGGCAGCTACACTGTCCCGCTGACAGAGGACGGCGAAACGGTCGGCGCGGTGCGGCTGTATGCGGCTTCCGGTATGCCGTACCTGCTGCACAACAGCCTGGCGCCTTCGGATGTTAGCACCGATGCCGCCCTGCCGCTGTCCTACGGCGTTTCGGAAAAGATCGCGGCGGCTGTAAACATTACCGCAGACTGCGAATTGGAGGCTGTGCCGTCCGCGCTCGCGTCCATGCCGCTGACATCGGAAATAGAGCTTGACGCCGTGCCCGCGCTGGTTTCGGTGGTGATAAACGAACGTACCCCAGCGGACCATACCTTGGAGCTGGTTTTGGGCATAAGCGCAGTGGTGCTGTTGGCGGCGTTTCTGGCGATGGCACGCCTGCGCCGGTACCGCCGCAGGAAAGCGCGCCTTGCGCGTATAGGCAGGGGGCGGCCCATGCTGTGACGATTTGACGGCACAGCCAAGCTTGTGGTACAATGCAGATGGAAATCTTATACTATTAAAGGAGGCGGCTGGGTATGAAACCGGATCTCAAGGGGCTTCATATGCTACACGGCGGGGACTACAACCCGGATCAATGGCTCGATATGCCGGAAATACTTGAGCAGGATATCGAGTATATGAAAAAAGCCGGTGTAAACTGCGTTTCTGTCGGCATCTTCGCTTGGGCGGCCCTCGAGCCTGAGGAAGGCGTGTACAACCTCGGGTGGCTCGTTGACATTGTTGGCAAGCTGTACGAAAACGGCATCTACTCTATCCTTGCCACGCCCAGTGCCGCCCGCCCCGCGTGGATGGCGCAAAAATACCCGGAGGTTCTGCGCGTGTCAGCGGACCTGACCCGCAACCTTATGGGCGCGCGTCATAACCACTGCTACACGTCCCCCGTCTACAGGCAGAAAATTTATGAGATAAACCTGCGCCTGTCAAAAGAGCTGGGCGGGCATCCCGGCGTGATCCTGTGGCATCTTTCCAACGAATACGGCGGCGAGTGCTTCTGCCCGCTGTGCCAAGAGGAATTCCGCGTATGGGTACGGGAAAAATATAAAACGCTCGAAGCCCTCAACAAAGCCTGGTGGGCGACGTTTTGGAGCCATAACTACACCGACTGGAGCCAGGTTGAAGCCCCTGTGCCAAAGGGCGAAACCGGCGTCCACGGCCTTAACCTAGATTGGAAGCGGTTTGTCACCGACCGCACGATAAGCTTTATGCGCCATGAGATTGCGGCGGTGCGCGCGGGCGGAAGCGATTTGCCCGTTACCGCGAATCTTATGACATTTTATAATGGCCTGAACTATTTTAAGTTTAAGGATGAGCTTGACATCGTTTCCTGGGACGCATATCCGCAATGGCACGGGACAGGCGGGGATGTTGAGGCCGCTGTCGCCGCCGCCTGCTACCACGATATTATGCGCTCTATAAAAAATATGCCCTTCCTGCTGATGGAAAGCACACCGAGCATGACTAACTGGCAGCCTGTTTCCAAGCTGAAAAAACCCGGTATGCACGAGCTTTCGTCCCTGCAGGCGGTCGCGCACGGCAGTGATTCCGTGCAGTATTTCCAGTGGCGCAAAAGCCGCGGCAGCTCCGAGAAATTCCACGGCGCGGCGGTCAGCCACGATTGCCGCAGCGATACCCGCGTGTTTAGGGATGTCGCCCGTGTCGGCAAGCGGCTGAAAGGGCTTGGCGGGCTGTGCGGCTCGCTCCCGGAGGCAAAGGCGGCGATCTTTTTCGACTGGGAGAACCGCTGGGCATTGGGTGACAGCGCGGGTCCGCGCAACTGCGGCATCCGGTATGAGGAAACCGTCATCGCGCATTACCGCGCATTCTGGGAGATGGGCATCCCTGTTGATTTTATCGACATGGAATGTCAGCTTGATAACTACGACCTTGTAATCGCGCCGATGCTGTATATGTACCGCGCGGGGATTGAGGAAAAGCTGAAAACCTTCGTTGAGCGCGGCGGCGTACTGGTCGGTACATATTTACAAGGGCTTGTTGACCAGTCTGACCTGTGCTTCCTTGGAGAAACGCCCCACGGCTTGTCCGATGTTTACGGCCTGCGCTACGAGGAAATCGACAGCCTGTACGACGGCGAAGAGAACTCACTTGACTGGAACGGTAAAACCTATGCTGTAACTGAGCTTTGTGAGCGCGTACACTTGACATCGGCAGAACCGCTGGCTGTCTACGGCAGCGATTTCTACGCCGGGGAGCCTGTCCTCAGCGTCAACAGCTTCGGAAGAGGGGAGGCATACTACATAGCCGCAAGGACACAGCAGTGCTTCCTTTGCGATTTTTACCGTATGCTCGCGGAAAAGATGTCCCTGGAAAGGGCGCTGGACGCACAGCTCCCCGCCGGTGTGACAGCGTCTCGCCGTGTCAGCGATAAAACCGTGGCGGTCCTGCAAAACTTTAACAACGCGCCTGTGACCGTCCTGCTCTACAGCCCTGTCGAAGATTATGAAACGGGCGAGCCGTTTTATGATGAGGTCCGGCTGCAGCCCTATGAAGTTCGCTTTCTTATAGCGAAGTAATTGTTTAGCTTGTTACGAAAAGAGGGATGTTTATGGATAAGATATGGCAGGTCGGGCTTACCGAGATGACCGTCAGCGGCCTTTTTATGGCACTTTGCAGCGGGACGCAGAAGAGCAAGCTCCACTGGATCTGCGATAAGCAGGGCCGGTTCCACCTTGAGTGGGAAGAAATGCTGGTCACGGTAATCGAAAAGGACGGGCGGTTTTTAGAGCTTCGCGTTCAGTACGGCAGGCTGGAGTCGGTTTTTAAGGCAACCGACATCTCCCCTGTGAACAAGGCGCTCCATGACTACACCGCAAGCCTGGTGCGCATGATACAGCGCGAAACCTACAGCAATAACCACGGCCTGGAGCGCAAGGTAAAAGAATTTATCGGCAGGACCATTGAATAGCTTTAGTGTATCATGGGCTGCTCCGATATCACAAGCGGCGGCATCGCGTCGCCGTAAAGCTGCTCCGCGGCGGGGCTTTTAAGCAAGTACATACGCATCACCGCGCTTTTTGCGTTTTGGTGCGTATTGTATGATACAAGCTCTTTTTTCGTCGGCTCGTCTATTCCGCACAGGTATTTTCTGGTTTTGCCCCTGACAACGCATTTGCCGTCGCCCGACATGATTACAAACATTTTATAACCCCCGGATCTTTTATCTATTTTCTAGTATATCCCATTAAGTCCGGTGAAATTATGCCGATTATATTTATGTAGGATTTTCCAAGATTGGCGGTGGGGCAAGTGATTTTCCCGGCAGGGACAATTAATCAGCACATCAATAAGATGTCGCTTGAAAAGCAGTGGGGCGGCAAAAAGAACATAACGGATAAAGATCGGCTCGACCACTGGCTTGCAGAGCTGAACGACCCCGCGCGCAAAGCCCGGGAGCAGACGTCCGGGATTGCCGCAAGGATGCAGACGGGCAAAAAGCTCTCCCCGTCCGAGCTTGAGCATCTCCGCCTTCACGCGCCCGAATTATACAGCCAAGCAAGGCGTATCATAGAAGAGCGCGCCGCATATGAAAAAAAGCTCAGAAACGCAAGGTCAAAAGAAGAAGTACGCGCGATCCATGCCGGCAGCATCGTGACTGTAGCGTCTGGTGCATTGGGTCCTGCCAATGAAACCGCTGCGTCAGGCGGTGAAGACATGGGGCTTGCAAGGGTTTCCGCTTTGAGTGAAGCCCACCGCGATTTCACCGGCACAAGGCCATATGCGGTCCTGCCCGAAACCCGCAGGGAAAGCGAAAAAAGGGCGAACCGTATACGCCCCTTTGTAAGGCGGGGGTAACGCGCGGAGAAAACCGAGAGTTTTTTCGCGCGTTTTTTTGTTTTACATTGAAAAAAAGAAAAATACCGCGATATGATGAAGAAAAACTGTATATTTCTATTGACATTATGTTTGCAATGGGGTAAGATTGAAATTGACCGAGGTTTTAGCGGTTAAGGGGGAGCCTTCGCTGATGTTAAGCCGGAATGAGGATGAGCTTGTCGCCCTTGCCCGTACCGGCGACCCCGATGCCTTTGAACAGCTTCTGGAACGCCATATGCCTGCTATACGGGCAATGGCGCGGCGTTATGCAGGTACCGCCGGCGGGGCGGACGGTGAAGACCTTGCCCAAGAAGGGATGCTGACGCTTTTCCGCGCTGTCCGTGGATACAAACCTGATGGCGGCGCTAAATTTGCTACATACGCGCAGACCGCCATACGCAATTCAATGGCCGCATATGTAAAGCGGCACCTAAAATCCCCGCGGGTGGATTCTTTCTCGGATTTGGACAAGCCTGTAGATTTAGCAAGCCCTGTTGAGGATGCCTTTATAAAAAAAGAAAGCGCCTTATGGCTTGAAGCCCTGCTTTCCGATTTTGAACGCAAAATACTGCGGCTCTATTTAGGCGGGCACAGCTACAACCAAATTGCGCAGGCATCGGGGACCACCGCAAAAGCAGTTGACAACGCCCTGCAGAGGATAAGGCGGAAACTGCGGCATACCGAACCCGGCTCCGCAGGGAGCTAGAAAGACCCATTTTTCTTTGGTTATCAGCCCGGGAGGCTGCTAATAAGTGCCCATGGCCTTGGAACAGAGCAACGTCTCGGCGTATCCGATCCACGGGTAAAATCTTACTTTAAGCGAGGTAAAAGACCATGTATGAAGAGAAAACCCTAATCTGCAAGGAATGTGGATCGGAATTCGCCTTCACCGCAGGCGAGCAGGAGTTTTACGCAGAAAGGGGCTTCGTAAACGAACCCCAGCGCTGTAAAGCCTGCCGTGACGCGCGTAAAAGCGCCGGCCGCTCCGACAGGGAGATGTTCACCGCTGTATGTGCCGCTTGCGGCGCAGAAGCCAAAGTCCCCTTCCGCCCCCGCGAAGACAGGCCTGTTTATTGCAGCGAGTGCTTTGCGAAGATGAAGGAAGAGGAAAACCAGTAAACGGTCTTTATGGGGGGTATCCAATACCCCCCATATTCCCCCCGGTTCCGCGCCCGATGGCGCGGGTTAAGGAAACCTTCGGCGAAATGAATTCGCCTTCGGGGAATTACGGACACCGTAATTTTTCGCTTTGTCTACAGTTAAAAACAGCCCCGGTTGGTGTGACCAACCGGGGCTGTTTACTGTTTTTTTGTTAGTATAAAAATTTGACCTGGTAATTCGACCCTTTACCAACGTACTGCGAATTTGCCCCTTGGCTCGACGCGAAGGTTGGATCCATAAGGCTCCAGCTTTTTCCGTCAAATTGTATCACGTTGTTTACCCAGCCGCGCTCCTCTAAAAAGACACTCAGCCAAGCATGGTAGACACCGCCTGATACATAGCCGAATTCCATCCTTGTGGGTATCCCCTGCGAGCGCAGCATACCTGCCATCAGCGCGGCGTAGTCGAAGCATATGCCCTTGTTTGTTTTTAAAACTTGGTCGAGATCAGGCACATAGCCCGCCAAGTCACCCGCACTTACCTTCTTTGCCTTTGCGTTATCGTACTGCACGGTCCCGATCACAAAATTATAGACCTTAGAGATGATTTCCAGCTGGTTTGTACCGCCCTTTGCCAGCTCCGCACCTTTTTCAACCGCCTTGGATTTAGCGTTGAAGTTGACAAATTGGTTAGGATACAGGAACGGCCCGTAAGGGTCGTCGAGCTTTACTTCGATGCTCTGCGTAAGCTCCCACGAGTAGCTGTTGCCCGAAACATTGCGCAGCACTTCGATATTGTACCTTCCGCTGCCGCTTGAAAGCGGGAAAGTCTCCCATGCGCCGTCACTGCGCAAACGGTAGGTATACGTTGTTTTACCGCTGCGGGTAAGCCGTATCCTTGCTGCCTTGCTTCCGGTAAATTTCGCCATGATGTAGCCGTCGGACGCGTTGGACACATCAATCGTGGCAGAACCGCCGCTGTATTTCTTCGAACCTGTCGCAGGCAGCTTAATGCCGGAGGAAAGCGGCACGGCATTGTCTGTAATTTTAACCGCGACCGCGTTCACGTTATATGGGGCGCCAACGTAAAACCCGGCCGCCATGACAACAAACGCAAAGAGCATACAGCCCAGCATTTTCGGCACGCAATACTTGCGTTTCATAAAGAAGCGCCCCTTTCCGTAATAAGATTATTCCCTACTATTATTATAGACCGCAAGGCGGTTTTTGTCAATACTATTTTATAGGCTATAACGGCCCATCGTCCGGCGCGTTGTTATCGGGCTGCCGAAGCGGCCTCGGGCGGTCGGCCCGGTCATCCGCATCATCATCGTCATCATTGTTTTCGGGCGGGACATAATGGATGCCGTGGCAGGTGCCGGGTTCATGCCCGCGCTTATACCAGCCGGACGCCACTGATTCACAGCGGGCGGACGCAATCCCGCCGCTGAATGTGCAATAGGTCCGGGATACGACACCGGCGCTTTCGGGGTCTGTGAATTCCATGCGTTCCAAGCCTTCGTGAATCTGCGTCATAAGGTCCTTGAATATCAGCGGCGGCGGGTAGAGGTTGTAACGGATTGTACCCATGTTGTTTTCCCTGGTCTTTTCGTCATAGCCAAGCCATACCCCGCCGACATAGTACGGCGTCATGCCGATATACCACTGGTCAACATCGTCGCTGGAGGTACCTGTTTTGCCCGCTACCGGCTGTGACCCGATCTGCGCGGGGGAACCGGTGCCGCCGGGAAGCGAGGCGCTTTGCAAAAGCTTGTTCATGACTACAGATGTATCATAACTGAGTACGATGTTGGGGATTGTGTTCGGCTCCAGCACGACCCTGCCGTTGCTGTCCAGGACCCTGTAATAGCTGTACGGCTTAGTAAAATTGCCGCCATTGGCGAACATCTGGTACGCCCCGATCATCTCCAGCGGCGTGATGCCGTCCGTGACAGCGCCCAGCGACATGGGCGCAAGCGCGATATCGGAAAAAATCTGGTTGTTTTGCACCCTGCGCTCGACAATGCTGTCCATGCGCAGGTTGTTTTTCAGATGGTCAAATACAACACGGGGCGTGAGCATATCGGTAAGCTTTACGGCAACTGTATTGACTGACATTTTTATCGCGTGGTCAACCGTAATAGGCCCGCGGTAAACCCGATCGAAGTTCAGCGGCCAGTTTTCCTCAAAGGGGCTGTCTTCAATCATTGTTGACCAAGTTATGCGGTCGTATTCCATCGCGATTGCATACATACTGATAGGCTTGATTGAGGAGCCGGGCTGCCGCTTTGCCCTGGTCGCCCTGCACCAGCCGCGCGCCCAGGTTTTTTCACCGATGCCACCCACCAGCCCGACGATCTTTCCGTTGGGTTCAAGCACAACAAACGCCGATTGCGGATGAATCTCGTTGCGCACCTGCTGCGGGAAATTGTCCCAGGTGAGGTAATAATCCTCTATTAGGTTCTGGATGCGCATATCAACGGTGGTGTATATTTTATAGCCGTCGCGGAACAGCCGCTCCTCGGCATATGGGCGTGTCCAGCCGCGCAGTTCCGCAAGGTCGTCTATGACGGATTCGATGACATGGTCGGTAAACCAGCTTGTAGCGTTGGAAATGCTCTCAAAGTATTCGGTTTTCTTAAAATCAAGGCGCTCGCGCTCGGCGCGGTCATGCTCCTGCTGTGTGATCAGCCCCTGCTGCAACATCTCCCAAAGGACATAGAGCTGCCGCTCCTTGTTTCTTTCAGGATAGAGGAACGGGTTGTGCGCGGTGGGTTTTTGCGTGATGCCGACAATCGCGGCGGATTCCGCCAATGTCAGGTCCTTCGCGTCCTTGTCGAAGTAGGTCTTGGCGGCGGCCTGTATACCGTTGGAGTTCTGCCCGAACGGCACTACGTTGAGGTACGCCTCCAGCACCTGCTCGTGCGTGGCGGTCTGCGCCAAGTGGAGCGCGCGGAAAATTTCGCGCACCTTGCGGTCAATCCTGTAATCGTCGTCCCCAGTGAGGTTTTTGATAAGCTGCTGGTGGATCGTGGAGCCGCCGCCGGTGGACGCCCCCGGGCTGAACAGGTTAGCGAACGCGCCCAGCGTGCGCCGCCAATCCACGCCCTGATGCGCCCAAAACCGCTTGTCCTCGATGGCGACCATGGCCTTTTTTGTATTTTCGTTGATCTCCTCGTAGCTGACCCAGGTCCGGTTGCCGTCGCGGTTATAAAGCCGCTGAAGCTCCTGCTCCTCACCGTTTTCATCAAAGTAGTACAGCACGGAGGTATAGCCCAGCCTGATCTGCTGAAGGTCGATTTCCTCTTCCGCGCCGACATATTGCAGGATGTAAACTGTCATGACCGAAGCCACGATACATCCAGTAATGGCGCCTACCATCATCACCGCCGCAACCAGCCTGAACACTGTCAGCAGCACTGCCTTAACGGCAAGCCAAAGATAATAAAACGGGTTTCGCTTTTTCTTTTTCACGGGGTTTCCGCTCATTATATATTCCCTCTCAAACACCTATGTATAGCTGTCCGAATATATTGTACCACAAAACTGTGTAAAAGGGAAATGGTTTTGAAGCTTGTATAAAAAAGGGTAAACAGCCAATTCTACCCTATATGAATTATTATACGGCAAAAAGGAGCATCCACCGTGTTTGATAAGCGTTTTTGGTGTACCTTGGCGGGAATTGCGCTGGCGGCAGTATCGGGGGTTATGCTCGCCGGCATCCCCGGCGGCGATGAAACGCCCCCGCAGCCAGAGCCTGTCGCCGGCATTGTAGCGGATATCCCCGCCCGCGAATCCCCCGCCGAAATCCCGGATCCCGGGTATGCATATATCCTGGCGGAATATGATGGGCATATCGCTGTATTTACCCCTGATGGGGACGAACCGCAGATAATTTTGGATGTTATGGTAAGGTTCCTGCCGGATTATGACAGGGCAATGCTCGCCCGGGGGATACCTGTGCCGGACTATGACGCGCTCTCTGCCATGATCGAGGATTTTATCAGCTGAGCGGTAGCCTTTATCTCACTCTATAGTACAGCCTGTCGCATCTAAGCCAGCGCGGGCGGCAGAAGCTCGGCCAAAAGCTGTGCCGGCGGTAATTCGGACCGTATGTATGGCAGCCGCCCGCGTCACAGCAAAAGTGTCGGCAGCGCCTTTCCCCGTTAGGTGCGGGGCAATTGTAAAGCTCCCGCGTGACAGGCCCGATGACTGCGTCACATTCCCTAAGTGCCCTCCCGGGCTCCACGGGTTCCTGCGCCTGCTGTGCCCTCTCTGTGATCACCCTTCCGCAGTAGGGGCATCTCCTTGGATTGTTTGCCATTTAAAAACCCATCCTCTCCCATTGATTTCTGGTTCATTTTATGGGAAGGGGCGGGTTTTTGTTACAATCCGCTCTGTTTTTGAGATTGCGGGTTAATCTTCACCGTCTTCCGTGCTTGGTTTTTCCAGATTTACATACTTGCTTATTTTTTCAAAGAGCTGGTCTTTTTTCAGGGGCTTGACGATGAAATCTGCCGCCCCGACTTCAATTGCCTTCATGACATAATTTATCGCCGCGTTCCCGGTCAGGAAGATGATCGGCGCTTTTTGCCCGCTCTCCCTGATTTTCCGCGCAAGCTCGTACCCGTCCATATCTGGCATATCAATATCCAAAAGGAACAGGTCCGGGGTATGGTGGCGGATAAACCGCAGCGCATCCCAGCCCGAGGTTACACAGGTAAGCTTGCAGGGGGTGCCTTTAAGGTATGACCGCAGCGTACTCAAGAAAAGCGCCACATCGTCCACCGCCAATATACTGCCGGCTTTTACCTCCGGCGTATTCTTGGGTTTAGCGGCCTGCTCAGCGTCTTTTTCATTTTTATGGAGAGCCATCTGCACATCGATTGAGAGCGCCGACACCGCCGCCAGCAGGTTAGTTATATACGCTACGTTTTTTTCGTGCGGGGTATCCGCAAGCCCATCCGCCAGCCTCCCGCACTCCTGCGCCAAAACATCCGCGTGTATGCTTCCCAGCGTTTCCTGTAAGGCGTGAAGGCTTTGCCCGCAGCCCGTGTTGTCCCCCGCCGAAAGCTCCGCCTTCAGCTTTTCTTCCTGTTTGGGGAAGCTGCCGGTAAAACCCTGCAGTATTTCCAGATATTGCCCCATTTGCTCTTCGTCCATTTGCCCGATGACCCCGTTAAGGGTAAGGTTTGAGATTTTCAGAAGCTTTTCCCGGTCGGTCATAAATCCATCTCCTTCTTGAGTTGATATTGTATCTCGCTTAAAATACTTGCGGCCCTGTCACAGTTAAAACCGTTAAACGCCTCCATCGCCTGCCCCAGCAGAGTGTCGATGCCCTTTCCGAAGGTGTATGCTGTAATACTTTTTAGGGCTTCTGTGCCGGCTTCGTCATCAAACTCGGCGGCGGCATCCAGTGCGGCCTGTACGCTTTTCCCCAGAAAAGCGGCATCACCCTTTTCTTTTTCCGCCACCGCCGTTTCTTCTTCGGAAAAAATAACGGCGAGCCTGCTGTGTACACTGAGGAGGCTTTGCTTAAACGCGGGGTATTTCTCCCTGCAAAAACGGATGCCGCCGCCCTTCGCCGCAAGCTCCATTTCAAGTGCGGCGGCAGACAAGTCCGCGGCGCCCACGGTGGCAAGCACGGATTTCATCCCATGGATATCGACCGCGAATTTGCCGATTTCGCCGCTGTCCAGGAAAGCGTCCATCCTCTCGCATACCGGCACGATTTTAGCGCAGAAAAGCCCCAGCGCATCGCGGTACAAATCCTCCATGCCGGAAACATTGCCCAGCCCCAGCTCTGTGTTGATTTCGCCGACGCCGCCAAGCAGCTCCAAAAAGGCGCTGTCCCGATCAGTACCTGGGCGGGCGGGCGCACGGTTTTTCGGTACGGGTTTTATTTTGTCTTCCGGCAGCCGTTTAGCCAGCGCTTCATTAAATACGCTCATTTCTATCGGTTTGGAGATATATTCGTCGAAGCCGTTTTCTAAAAACATTTCCCTCGCGCCGGGGACCGCGTTTGCCGTCAGCGCGACAATCGGTATGCGGCAGGAATCACCGCCGAGCTTCCTTATTTCGCTTGCGGCCTCTATCCCGTCCATTTCCGGCATCATGTAATCCATGAAAATAATATCATATGCGCCCTGCTTTACTAGCTTTATAGCTTCCTGCCCGGATGAAGCGGTCGTGACGCTGACCCCGAAAAGCTCAAGCAGGCCGCGGGCGATCTTTAAATTGAAGTCGTTGTCGTCCACCACCAGGACCCTCGCGTCCGGGGCGTATAATGCGGGCGCGGTATTTTCCTTGCCCCCCGTCGGGTTATCGGATATATTATCGCCGCTGCCCGGTACGATTGGGAGCATAACGGTAAAAGCGGAGCCTTCGCCGTATACGCTGTCCGCGCGCATCTCCCCGCCCATCATATCAACAAAGGATTTCGCTATCGCCAGCCCCAGCCCGATCCCGAGCTGCCCCCTGTTTTTATGCTTTTCGGTTTGCGAAAAAGCGGTGAACAGCCCCGGGATATCCTCCCCGCGGATTCCCATGCCTGTATCTTTCACCTCGAAAACCAGCGAACCGCCCACGGTGAAAACCTTTAGCCCAATGCCGCCTTTTTCCGTAAATTTGACGGCGTTTGAGCAGAGGTTCATGAGTATCTGCCTGAGCTTTGCGTCATCGCCGAAAAGATATTTCGGAAGCGCGCCCCCGGTTTCATAAGTGAAATCAAGCCCCTTATTTTTAGCTGATGCCCCGAACATATCGGCGATATTTTTCATGAAAGCGCCGAAATCGTAATCGCGCGGGGCCGGCGCCAGCTTGCCCGACTCTATAGCGGACATATCAATCAGGCCGTTTAAGCTGTCGAGGAGCAGGTAAGCGGAGCGGTTGATATCGCCCACATATTCCCTGTGGCGGCTGTTGAGCTCCTCGCCCAAGAGCAGCTGCGACATACCGATGATAGCGTTCATGGGCGTCCTGACCTCATGGCTCATCCCGGCAAGGAAAGCCGCTTTCGCGTTAGAAGCCTCCTCCAGCGATACCAAGGTCTCCTGTATTGTACGGAGCTGATTTTGTATTTGAAGCTGGTTGCGTACCCTAAGTTTTACGATCGCCGGGTTAAAGGGCTTGCTTATATAATCAGACGCCCCCAGCGCCAGCCCCTTCTCCTCTTCGTTCGCGCTGTCCAGGCTGGTGATAAAAATAACGGGGATGTCTTTTGTTTTTTCAAAATTTTTCAGCGCGGATATAATCGCGTAGCCGTCTATATCCGGCATGATGATATCGAGCAAAATTAAATCCGGCCAGTGCTTTTCCACCGCCAAAACAGCGCTCTGCCCGTCCGTTGCCGCATAAATTGTATAATCCGGGCTTAGTATGCGTGTAAGCTCCGTGATATTCAGGCTGTCGTCGTCTACAAGAAGCACACTGTTGCGCTTAGTTTGTTTGGTTAAGTTGGTAGACTTTTTGGTTTTCGCCGTGGGCTTGCCGGCAGGTCCCCGCACGCCGCCTTTTACTGCGCGTTTTTCCGCGCTTCCTTTTTGCGCGGGACCGGGGGCATTTTTGCCCGCTATATACTTTTTGAGCATTGCGTCCAGCTCATTTGCGTTTATAGGCTTAGTGATGAACCCGTTGAAGCCGCTTGACAAAAAAACCTCCGTTTGGCCGACCTTGCTTGTTGCCGTAAACGCGACAATAGGACCCGTGTACCCCATCGCGCGGAGCCGCTTTGTCGTCTCTAAGCCATCCATCCCGGGCATGACATAGTCCATAAAAATAATGTCATACACAGCGCCGCCGCTTATTTTCTCAATCGCCCCGCCGCCGCCGGAAACAGACGTTATCGTAAGCCCGTAGGGTTCCATCAGCCGCTTTGCCACGAAAATGTTAAAATCGGTGTCGTCCACAACCAGCACGCGACCATGGGGCATCGGCTCAATTGCGATCAACGGTTTCAGCATAGCTTTTATATCTCCTTTACTTTAACTTAAATATATCCGCCGTGCAGACCCTGTTCCTCCCTGTTTCCTTTGCCAGGTACAGCGCCTTGTCCGCGCAGGTAATAAAATCGTCATACGCGCTGTTGCGCGGCGGTATCTGCGTGCTAATACCTATGCTGATTGTAACACGTGTTTCCCTGCCGTCCGCGCGCGGTATTTCCATCCCCTCGATGCGCAGGCGGATTTTTTCCGCCACGCTTTGCGCGCCTGTCAAATCCGTGTCGGTAAGCAGTACGGCGAATTCCTCCCCACCCCACCGCGCGGCAAAATCCCCGGGGCGCTGCAGCTCCCCCATCAAAGCCCCCGCGACCGCCTGGAGGGCGGCGTCCCCCTGCTGATGCCCGTATGTGTCGTTGTAATTTTTAAATCTGTCCACATCTGCTAGTAGGATACTGACCGGGGATTGATTGCGGACCGCCCGCTCCCACTCTTCCTCCAGCCGCAGGTTAAAAGAGCGCCGGTTCGGCAGTTCCGTGAGCTGGTCTGTCATGCTCAGACGCTCAATCGTGCGTATCTGCTCGATCATCCGTATCTGGTTATTTACCCGCAGTTTTACAATCGACGGGCTGAAAGGCTTGCTGATATAATCCGCCGCGCCAAGCGCCAGGCCCTTCTCCTCATCGTTTACGCCGCTTAGTCCCGTGATAAAAATAACGGGGATATCGTGTGTAGCGTCGCTGTCCTTCAGCGCCGCGATAACGCTGTAACCGTCCATTTCCGGCATGATGACATCCAGCAGGATGATATCCGGCAGATACTTATGCGCCGCCTTTATCCCGCTTTGCCCGTTTTTCGCCGCGTACACGATATAATTAGGGCTTAGAATATGCGTAATCGCCATGATGTTCGAGCTTTCGTCGTCCACGATAAGGACGCTGTGATCCCTGGTGCCGGCCAATTTTATCCACACCTTTTCCCTGTCTATTCTAAAGCGCCCTTATGCGCCGATGCATGATGAAATCCGACAGGAGCGCGGCCATTTTTTCATTCAGGACCGCCTCGTCGATCGGTTTTACAATAAACCCGTTTGCCCCCAGGTTTATCGCCGCGTTGAAGCTGTCTACCGTCCCCTCGGAGGTCAAGAAGACAATGGGGGTTTCCTCGTGGACAGCAAAGCCCCTGATAACCGGGATCAAATCAAAACCGTTCATTACGGGCATTTGGCAGTCCAGCAGAAACAGGTCCGGAGTCAGGCGCATCAGCAGGCTTTTCAGCATCTCAGGCTTGGGCAGGGTATACACCCTGTATTTCCCGCTGAGCGAGTGGTTGATAGATTTAAGTATACTTGGGTTGTCATCGACGGCGAGTATGACCGGCTTGTTCTCGTCCCGTTTTATAGGGTCGAGCTGATTTTCGATGCTTTCAGTGAGCGCGGTGTCGGAAAAAGGTTTATTGATAATGTCCACCGCGCCCAGCTCCATCGCCTTTATAAAAGTTTCCCTGTCGTTTTGGGATGTGAGGAAGATGACCGGGATACCCGAGTAGAGGAGATTGCGCTTTAACTTCTCGAGGATTTCAAAGCCGTTGACATCGGGCATATTGACGTCGAGCAGGATGAGGTCCGGCATGGTGCTGTTGAGTATTTTGAACAGCGTTTCGGAGTTTTGCGCCGGATAGATCTCATAGAGCTTTTCAAGCCTGTACTTGAACGAAACAAGGTGCATCATAATGTCGTCCACATAAATGATTTTTTTTCGGGCTGCAGGCATGGAAATACCTCCTCTTTAAAAATATGGACACAGCTTCTAAATATCTTCGAGCCTCTCGGCTATTTGCAGGAAATTCATAAGGTCGGCGTTTTCGCGAAGCCAAAGGGCAAGCCCACCGTCGGACGTATATTTATACGCGTCGATTTTTGCCATTGCCGCTTCCACCGCGTTAAGGTCGTAATCTTCACAGGCGACGCGCAGTTCCCTGAGCGCACTTTCATCCGGCGTATCCTTCAGCGGTTTGGGATGGCCGTCGTCGATATCGGCAAGCATCCCTTCCAGGGCTTTTATCAGCTTCCACGCGGCTTCCAAAAAAGCGGGGTTATGCTCGCCGATATATCCCAGGTCGCCCGCTTTTGCCGCTTTTTCAAGCTCCCAGGCGCTCTCGCCGACCGGCCCCGCGAAGATATCGCGACTCACGCCTTTTATGCCGTGGACTGTTATTTCGTAAGAGGGGAGGCTTTGGGCGTCGGCTTCTTCTATCGTGCCGAGCAAAGAGCGCACGCTTGCGACATAAGATCGCAGGATCTTCAGATATATTTCCTCATCCCCGTGATAACGCTCAATCCCCTTTTCTATGTCCAGGCCGTCAACCGTATATTTAGACGCAAGGCCGCCCGTGGTGTCTTCGCCATTGTCCGGGGCAAGCCCCCCCGCATATGAAGCGGCGGCCTTTTCCGCTTCCTCAAATTCAGCTTGCAGTACAAGCCCCGTTATCCCGTCAATTGCGGCACGTGTAGTGCCCGAACAGCCCGCCTGCCCTATTTCCTCCAGCGCGTCCAACGCGCCTTTCCTGTTGTACGCGGCGCACATTTCCCGCACTGCCGCCAGCCGCCCGACAAGCCACCCGATATCCCTGTCTTCACCGTCTTCATCCCGCGGGCGGCCGTTAAGCCGGCTGAGAAGCTCACTTAGCCCCGTAATAAGCCCGGGAAGGATAGCGTCAATCTGTCCGCGGTCCTTTTCGCCCCCCGCGGTTTCAAGCTTTTGCGCCGTCGCGGAAAGCCCACTCTCCCCGATATTCGCCAGCGCGCTTTTAACGGCGTGTGCCGCGCCCGTGAGTTCTTCCACCGCGCCTTCGCCCATATCTGTCTGAGAAAAACCCTCCATGACAGTCAAAGCCTTGCGCGCGTCCCCTTCAAAAGATTTCAGCAGTGCGGGGTCCGTATGGAGCCGCCCACCTGTATCGCTGTCCGTGCCTTCCGCCTTGTGTTTGTCGCGCACGTATTTATTTAACACTGAGTTTAGGTTGCGAATGTCGATCGGTTTGGAAATAAACGCGTCGAAGCCGTTTTGCAGGAATATCTCCGACTGGCCCACCACCGCGTTGGCTGTAAGCGCCACAATGGGCCTGTCGTATCCTAAACCCCGTATGCGTTTTGCCGCTTCTATCCCATCCATTTTCGGCATCATATGATCCATAAACACAATATCATAGCTCTTCCCGGCTTTAATCATGCTGATCGCGTCAAAGCCGCTGACAGCGGTTTCGATTTGCAGCTCGTAGGGCTTCATCAGCCCTTCCGCGACATAAAGGTTTGTTTCTACGTCATCCACAATCAATACCTTGCCGTAGGGCATGGAATCGCGGATGATCTGGCTTTTCTTCCCGCTTGTCATAAAACGCGGGCGGAGCTGCTGCAGGCTTTCTGTCAGCTCCCTGCCCAGCATCTCCCTGTCCGCCACGCCTTGCGGGATGCGCACAGTAAACAGGGATCCCCTGCCCGGCTCGCTTTCCACATGGATCTGCCCGTTCATAAGGGCGAGCAGGCGGTGCGTGATTGCCATGCCAAGCCCCGTGCCTTCGATGGCTTGGCCGCCTTCTTCATTAAAGCGGGAGTATTCATCAAACAGCTTACCTATCTGTTCTTGTGTCATGCCGTGTCCGGTGTCCTGCACGCTTGCCACCAGCGCGACGCCGTCCATGCGCGGCTCGGACGAAACATACAGCGTAACCGTGCCGCTGTCCGTGTATTTAAACGCGTTTGAGAGCAGGTTGTTGAGTATCTGTTTGATGCGCAGCTCGTCCCCGACAAGCTTCGCAGGGATATGCTCGTCGATGCGCACATTAAATGTAATGGGCTTATCCCCCGCGCGCATAATGTTTAGTTGGATGGAATCGTTTATCATGCTGGCAAGGTCGTAGTCCGCGGGCATTATATCCAGCTTGCCGGCCTCTATCTTGGAGAAGTCCAGTATATCGTTGATTATGCCCAGCAGCATATTGCATGAGCTGTGGATCCTGCCCAGCCCTTCTTTTGCGGATTGGGGCAGCTCGTCGTTTTGCATTAAAATTTCGGTAATGCCCCAGATTGCGTTCATGGGTGTGCGTATCTCATGGCTCATATTCGCGAGGAACGCGGTTTTCGAGCGGCTTACCACTTCCGCCTCGGCGCGCTGTTTTGCCAGCCGCTGTACATTTGTGATGTCCTGCACTACCTCTATAAACCCGGCGGTTTCGCCCTCCATATCCAGCAGGACCTCAACATCGACTTGGTATGAAGAATCCCCGTCGCTGAAAAAAGTTCGCTTCAGCCCGCGTCTTGCGCAAGCCGCGCCGCAGTCATCCGTGTTGCATATATGCGCGCCCCAGTTGCTGCAGTGCTTGCCGAGCATATCCTCCAGCTTTGAACCCAAAAAATTCTCGACTGATTTATTGACGAATTTCCACTTCATATCCGCGTCGATGACATTCACGGGGAGCGGTATGGCGTCAAGGATGGATTTGTACCAATGGGCGTCCTCCTCGATTTTCTCCATCGCGGCGGCAATTTCCTGCTCCATGAGCTTTCGGTCGTGAATATCCCTGAGAGCCCCCGCGGTCCTGACAGGGCTTCCGGTGTTGTCCCTGTATGTTGTGCCCAAAGCATGGAAAGTGCGGTACTGCCCGTTTTTCAGCCGCAGGCGGAATTCGATGTCATAGGGCGTGCGCCCCGTGCGGTCGTTGAGGTGCGCGGCGAAGGCTTCCAGGACCCTTTCTTTTTCTTCGGGATGCAAGCGGTCGCTCCAGCTATGCAGAAGGTCGGGGAAATCCTGCTGGTCGGCAAATCCCAGCATATGCCGTACTTCCTGCGACCAGGTAAAGCGGTTATTGGGGTTTGTGGGGTCCTCGCTTATTACGTCCATGTCCCATAATGCTATATTCAGTGCGTCGTTGGACAGCTTGTATTTCATTATATCGTATTCATTGGATCGGAACTGCTCCACCAGCTTGACCTGGTTCGATACCCGAAGCTTGACGAGCGTGGGGGAAAACGGCTTGGGTATGTAATCCGCCGCCCCAAGCGCCATGCCTCTTTCCTCGTCCTCGGCGTCAATCAGCCCGGTGATGAAAATGACGGGGATGCCGCGTGTGCTGTCATTGCGTTTCAGCTCGCGGATGACATCGTAGCCATCCATATCCGGCATTATTACATCCAGCAAAATGACATCAGGCATATACTTATGCGCCGCGTCCAAAGCGTCTTTGCCGTTTGTGGCGGCATAGACGGTGTAGCGCTCGCTTAAGATGTGCGTGAGCGTCATGATGTTTGAGCCTTCGTCGTCCACGATAAGAACGCTGTTTTTCCCGATCTTCATCAAAACAGTCCCCCAATCAGCCGCGTATGGTAGTATCATATATTTTTTGTGCGGATAAAGCAAGCAGTTTTAACTGCTGTTGACCGCAGGCGCAGTATATGAGATAATATAATTACATAAAAGACAAAGGGATGGTCAAATGCGTAAAACGGTTTTTGTGGTGGACGACAGCGCTTTCAACCTCACCACGGTCGAACTTGTATTGGGTGAGCTGTACCGTGTGATTGCCCTGCCCTCCGGCGCGAGGATGTTTGTGGCGCTGGAAAAATTTACGCCCGATATTATACTGCTGGATATCGGGATGCCCGGAATGGACGGGTTCGAGGCGATGAAGCGGCTCCGCGCATCCCAAAAATATGCCCACATCCCTGTAATTTTTCTGACCGCCATGTCCGACCCGGACAGCGAAGCATATGCCATTGAGCTTGGGGCGGTGGATTTTATACATAAGCCGTTTTCCGGGCCGGTGCTGTGCAACCGCATTAAAAACCATCTGGATATCGACGGGCTGATCCGCCAACGCACACAGCAGCTCCTGGCGCGGACCGAACAGCTTGTACGGCTTCAAAACGGGATTGTCTTCACACTGGCGGATATAGTGGAAAGCCGCGATAAAAGCACCGGCGACCATATAGACCGCACATCGGTATACATGAAAATACTTATGGACGCCATGCTCGAGGGGGGCATATACGCCGAAAAAATGCGCTCTTGGAATTTAGACGCCGTTGCATCTTCGGCGCGGCTGCATGACGTGGGCAAAATCTCAATCCCGGATTCTATTTTAAATAAGCCCGGGCCGCTCACACCGGAAGAATTCGAGATAATGAAAACCCACGCGCGGGAGGGCGAACGCATCATCAATAGGGCGATCCGCCGGACAGGCGACGAGGAGTTTCTGAACAGCGCCAGGCTAATTGCGGCTTACCACCACGAGCGCTGGGACGGCACGGGATATCCATACGGGCTTAAAGGGGAGAGGATCCCGCTGCCCGGGCGGATTATGGCGGTGATCGACGTTTACGATGCCCTTGTTTCCGACCGGCCATATAAAAAGGCATTTTCCCATGAAGACGCTGTACATATTATAATGGAGGGCGCGGGGGGGCATTTCGACCCGCGCATCGCGGATGCGTTCCATGGGGCGGAAAATCGGTTCGCGCAAGTTAAGTGTCATTGATGCACCGGTAAATTTCCTTGATCTTTTAGGTCATTTTTCAGCGCCGCGAGGGCGTGTGCCGCCTGCTCGAAGTTGTAATCCTCTATTAGCTGCGCCAGAACCTCTGTCCCGGGGACAGCGCGGATTTCACCGAGAAGCTCAACACACGCGGGGTTGATATTTTCAAGCATGGGTTCCAGTTTATCGAACAGCGCCTGTGTCTGCGCGGTATCCAATGGGGGTGCCGCGTTTTCATTTAACAGCGGCGAGAACTCGTCAAGCGCTTCCGTAAGCTCCGAATTGAGAAGCACAAGCTTATCCTCGGGCACTGAAACCGCCAGGATAGCCTCCACATCCGCCGCGGCGTTGCGCAGACCGGTTTTGCCCACCAGCCCCGCGCTGCCTTTTAACGTATGTGCCAGCCTGTGCGCCAGCTTGATGTCGCCTGTCTCAATTGCATCGGCGATTTGCGAATATGTATTGTGATTATTTTTCGCGAAGCTTATGCGCAGCTTCTTTTGCAGCTCGCTGTCGGCGGTTTCCGGCACGTCAGCCGCGGGGGCGTCTTCTATCGGCATAAGATGCCTAAGTAAAATATGCCACAGCTCCTGCGAAGTGAACGGCTTGCCCAGGCAGTCGGGCATACCGTGCTTGCTGTAATTTTCCAGCTCGCTGACCATGATATTCGCGGTCATCGCCACAATGGGGGTTTTTGTGCCCAGCTCCAGAATTTTTGCCGCGGCTTCGATCCCGTCCATCACGGGCATAAATATATCCATGAAGATCAAGTCAAACGGCGGCTCCGAATTTTCAATGCGCGCGCGGACCTTTTCCACCCCGACCTCCCCGTTCTCCGCCGTCGTCGCGCGCAGACCGACGCGCGAAAGATGCTCGCATATAACTTCGCGGTTCATGAAGTTGTCATCGCAGACCAAAATCGTCCCGTCGAAGCGCGGCCTTTTTACAGGGGAAAGCTTAACGGGGGATGGCGCCTGTGCCGGCGCGTCTACCGTATCAAAGCACAAAGAGAAGTAAAATGTGCTTCCTGCACCCGGTGAGCTTATTACCTCCAGCCCGCCGCCCATCAGCTCCACAGTGTTTTTGGTTATGGCAAGCCCCAATCCCGTGCCGCCGTAGTTGCGCACTGTGCTTGCCGCGGCCTGTACAAACGGGTCGAATATCGTGCCGGCCTGCTCCGCGCTCATACCGATGCCGGTGTCCCTTATTTCAAAGTACATTTCCACGCGGGAACCGTCCAAGTTTTTCAATGAGGATGAAAAGTGTATTGTGCCGCTGTTCGTGAACTTCACGGCGTTGGAAAGCAGGTTCATCAGCACCTGGTAAAGGCGGACAGGGTCCCCGAGAAGTTTTTTGTCGGGTGGCGCCTCCGCGTAGACCTTCAGCTCCAGCCCCTTTTCCTGTATGCCCGGCATGATGATGGAGCGGCAGCGCATGAATATATCGCGAAGGTCGAAGGGTATATGCTCCAGCTCCATTTTCCCCGATTCTATTTTGGAGATATCCAGGATATCGTTTATGATATTCAGCAGCCACTTTGCGCTTTCTGATATTTTAACGAGATAATCCTTTACCTGCGGCGTGACCCCGCTTTCCAGCGCAAGCTCCGCAAACCCCATGATGGAATTCATAGGCGTGCGTATTTCGTGGCTCATATTCGCGAGGAACTCGGATTTCACGCGGTTTGCGGTTTCCGCGGCTTCCCGCGCGGCAACGGCCTCCCTTTTTCGGTTGTTGATTGACAGCACGATTACCATGATCACCAATATTACCAAAAGCAGGCTGCCCATGCCGACGATCCAAGGTATCTGCGCCTGTGTCAGCCGCAGGCGGTAGTCGTATGTCATGCGCATCCACCGCCCGGAGATCATGTCTGTGTCTATGATTTCCAGGGACTTGTCGATGATGGAGCAAAGCAGGGGCTCGTCTATATTTAAGCCAAAGGTGGATTCCAGCCCGTGGTTAAACGCAAAGTTTACCTTGTAGCCGGAAACCTCCTGATAATGTGTCAAGTAAAGCAGGCTGCTCAGGTAGGTCATGGTCACATCAATATCGCCGCGCATCAGCGCGTCCAGCGCCTCGCTCTTGCTTTCGTAAACGATGGCGCCTGTATGGTCCGGGAACCAGCGCCTGAACAATTCTGTGTGCGCCGTCCCCTCGCTCAGCCCGACTTTTAGTGTCATGATCTCATTTATGCTGACATCGGGCTGGTCGGTTTTGGATATCAGCGCGGACTGGTCCACGAAAAACAAAGACTCCGGCCACAGGAAGCGCCCGATCCTGTCCGGTGAGCGCAGAAGCTCCGTAATCATCATCGCCTCGCCGCTTTCGAGCAGCCCGAACAGCTCGGGCCATTCTGTGTACGGGCTGTTGATAATCTCAAACGTAAGCCCGGTGAGCGGCTCAACCTCCCGCAGGACATCAAAGGCGATCCCTTCCCACCGTTCGTAGCGCGTATTATAAAAGCTGATTGGGTAGTTGTCGTATTCCGCCACGAAGGGGATAACGGGGTTGGCTGCCAAATATGCAAGCTCCTCATCGTTGAAGCGCAAAAACAGCTTATGGCGCAGGTAATCACGGTAGCCTTGGGTGTACAGCTCGCTCAAGCGGCGGTCAGCCCCCGCGTCCAGCGCTTTTTGCACAGCCGAAATAATCGGCTTTAGCTCCTCGTTTTGTGCCGAAAGGGAAACGGGCGTGTAGATAAGGGGAAGGAAATCCGATGTTACAATGCCGCCGATGCCGTCAAAAACAGCCTCTGCCGTGCCTTCGGCGACCAGCGCGTCGATCTCCCCGGACTGCAGCATCGCGTATGCGTCTATGTATTCGGAGATTAGGACAGGCTCAAACCCCTCGATCGCGCCTTGTACCACTTTATCGACGGTGGTGGTGCCTTCCAGCAGCCCGTACCGCGGAAGGCGCCCCTGCCTGATCTCCGCAAGGGGCGGGCTGCCGGCGAGCCGCATATATTTCACCGCGCGGTGCGCGATTGCTTCGGTCATAAAGTAGGTTTGGCGGCGCTCGTCATTTGCGGTAAGCGTGCCGGTAAAATCAACCTCTCCGCTTTCCAGCCCTTCGAGCAAGCCCGACCATGAGTAATGCCGCGGGACAAACGGCACACCAAACAGCTCAGTCAGCCAGCGGCAAAACAAAGCCGTGTAGCCGCCAATTTCTCCGTCCGCGCCGAGGAAAGCCTCGGTATTCGGCATCATGCCGAATACAAACGGTTCGCCCCTTTGCGCAAGCGCGCGTATTGCGGCGATTTCCTCGTCGGTTATGCCGGGGATTTCGAGATAGCCCGAAAACGCCGCGCTGTTTGTTTGTATTTGTGCAGGCTGCCGGGCGCAACCTACAAGCATGGATATGAGCAGCGCCGCGCAAAGCAGAATATATACAGTTTTACCGACCGCTCTCATTTGCCCCACTCCATTCTTTTCTCAACTCGTCAAGGGCGCGGGCGGCACCGGCAAAGTTATAGGCCTCTATCATGCGCGCCAGCTCATCCGTACCGGGGACCGCGCGGACCTCACTGAGCAGGCCCACGCACTCGGGGTTTATATTTTCCAGCATTTCCCCAAGCGTATCGAACAGCGCCAATGTCTGTTCGCCGCTGAGGGGCTGGGCTTTTTCCTCCGGCTCGTCAAGCAGGGGCAATAGCTCGTCCAGCACCTGTGACAGCTGCGCCTCCAAGCTTTGCATATCCTCTTCCGGGACAGTCAGCGCCCCGCCCTGGATGGCGGCCTCTACCTTTGCGGCGGCGCTTTGAAGCCCCGGCTGTTCAATCAAGCCCGCGTTGCCTTTCAGCGTATGCGCCAGCCGATGGGCAAGCTTTATGTCGCCCGCGCCGATGGCTTCGGTAATCTCCGCGTACTTGCCGCGGTTGTTTTTCACAAAGCCCAGGCGCAGGCTTTTTCTTAACGCACTTTCGTCCGGCGCCGGTCTGCCGCTGCTTTCGGGGGGCGGCTCTATAGGATTGAAATATTTGAGCAGGACGCGCCAAAGCTCCTGCGACGTGAAGGGCTTACCCACATAGTCGGGCATACCGTGCCGCCTGTAGTTTTCCAGGTCGCTTGCCATAATATTGGCTGTCATGGCGACAATCGGGGTACCCGTTTGAAGCTCCTTTATTTTTGACGCGGCTTCGATCCCGTCCATCACCGGCATGAACATATCCATAAAAATCAGGCCGAACGGGGCTTCGCCGCTGTCCTTGCGCGCGCGGACAAGCCCGACACATTCCAGCCCGTTTTCAGCCGTCACGGTTTTCAGCCCCACATGGTCCAGATGCTCGCATATTACCTGGCGGTTCATGGGGTTGTCGTCGCAGATCAGGCAAAGCCCGTCAAAATACGGTTTGTCCAAAACATCGCGGGCGGTGTCGGCAAGGGCGGCGGACGCGTCCACCGTATCGAAAACGATTTCAAAGCTGAAAGTGCTGCCTGCCCCGGGGCTGCTTTCCACGACAAGCTCCCCGCCCATCAGCTCCACAATGTTTTTCGTGATCGTAAGGCCCAGCCCCGTTCCGCCGTATGTACGCGTTGTGCTGGAATCCGCCTGTATGAACGGCGCGAAGACTTTTTCGAGCTGCTCGGAGCTCATGCCGATCCCGCTGTCTTTTATCTCGAAGCGCACCGCGGCGGCGGATTCACCTTTCATTTTTACATCCGCGGAAAGGTTTACCGACCCGGCATCTGTGAATTTAACGGCGTTGGAAAGCAAATTCATAAGCGCCTGGTAAAGCCTTACCTGGTCGCCCACCGGCTTTTTCCCCGCAAGCGGCGTGGCGTATACGTGCAGATCCAGGCCTTTTTCCCGCACGCCGGGCAGGATGACGGACTGGCAGCGCGAAAAAACTTCACACAGGTCGAACGGCGCGTGTTCAAGCTCCATCCTGCCTGATTCTATTTTAGATATGTCGAGTATGTCATTGACGATATTCAGCAGCCATTTTGTGCTGTCCTTGATTTTGCCTAAATAATCCTTTGCCCGGGGCGCGACAGCGCTGTCCGGCATATCTAGGGCAAGCTCCGCAAAACCCATGATGGAATTCATGGGTGTGCGTATCTCATGGCTCATCGTGGCGAGGAAGCGGCTTTTTGCCTTGTTGCTCTCCTCCGCTATCTCCGCTTTGTTGATTGCGTCCGCCAGCGCGTGGCGGTTTACCGCGCTTGCCAGCATATAGCTGACGGAGCGGAGTATGTTTATTTCATCCTCCGAAAAAAGGCGGGAGGTGAAGTAGTCGTCGATACAGCAAAAACCCCAGAACTCATTACCTATAAAAATCGGTATTGCAAGGACAGTCATAATGTTAAACGGGCGCAGGAAGGCCTGCTCCTCCAGCGAAAGCTTGGAGACCGGCCCGTGTATGTATTCCCCCTGCGAAAGCCAGCTTTCCCAATTCGGTGAATCATCGTATGAAAATTCTGTCACAGGGGAATCGGGCGCCATCTCCCTCCCCGCTTCGCTGATCCATAGATGCTTTCTTACAGCGTACAGGGCATCGCCGCGCATTTCATTTTGCCATAGCTCAATACAGTCGGCGTATAAGCTTTGACCGATAATTTCCATGCCGTCCCGGAACGATTCCTCGAAGGTCTTGTTTTCGCCTTCAGATGAAAGCAGAACGCTTGCCGCGCGGTTAACGGCGTGCAGCAGATGGTACTGCTGGTCCAGGGCGGCTTCCACCAGCTTGCGCTCCGTAATATCCCGGATATAGCCGGAAACGCGGATAGGCGCACCATCGCTGTCGCGGAGCGTCTGCCCGAAGCCGTCGTAATATCTGTATTCGCCGTTTTTGTTTTTCAGGCGGTATTCGATCTCATATGGGGTTTTGCCTGTGTAATCGGTGAGATGCGCATAAAACTCCGCGACAGAACGCTCTTTATCATCAGGATGCAGGCAGTCATACCAGCTGCGCAGGACATTCGGGAATTCGATTTCGTCGGAGAAGCCGAGCATGTGCCGAAACTCGCGCGACCAGGTAAAACGGTTGTCTAAATTCGCAGGGTCGTCCACGACGACCTCCATATCCCACAGCGCGGTTTTCATTGCCTCGCTTGCAAGCTTGTAATTTATCACGTCGTATTCCATCGCCCGCAGCTTCCCGAGCATATTAAGCTGGTTTTCCACACGCAATTTTACGACTGCAGGGCTGAACGGCTTGCCGATGCAGTCCGCCGCGCCCATCGAAAGCGCTTTCTCCTCGTCGCTCGCGCCGCTCAAACCCGTGATGAAAATCACGGGGATATCCTTTGTCCGCTCGCTTCCGCGAAGCGCCGACAGCACGGCGTAGCCGTCCATCTCCGGCATTATGATATCCAGGAGGATTAAATCAGGCAGATATTTTTCCGCCGCCCTTATCGCGCCCTGCCCATTTTTTGCGGCGTAAACATCGTATTTGGGGCTTAATATATGCGACAGCGCCATTATATTAGTGTTCTCGTCGTCCACTACGAGTACGCTGTACTTTTTCGCGTCTTTCACAGTAATCCCCCTATTTCACCATAATTGGCTAATACTATTATATAACAACAGCGCTGCACTTGCAAGATATATTACGAATTGCGCATCCGCTTATCATATGCTATACTTCTAAAAAGGGGTGATGGAAAAATGACGGAAGCTTTTATGGAACAGCTTATCCAATCCGGCTACATACACAGGCTGCTCAGGCCCGACCGCAGCAAATCGGCGGAAACACGCCTGCTTGCGAAGAAAGCTGTGCGTTCACGGCTTTTATGGGACGGCGCTTCGGGAGAGCGGTGGCAAAAAAACGGCGAGGGGGAAATGCGGGAGGAAAACGGCGCACTTATGATCAGCGCACCGGCAAGGCGTGAATTTGACTCCCCCATGCCCCATTACACAGGCTTCGGGAAGCTTATAGCCGCATTGCGTTTTATGCCCGGGGAAAACTGGCTGGGATATAACCGGATCAGGTGCAAAATTATGCCCGAATGCGGCGGGTACCACGCGCCGCACCTTACCATGTGCCTTGTAAACGACGGCGAGAGCAAGGTCCCGGATGTTTACGGGCGGGAGGGCTTCCATGTAGTAAACTTAGAAAACCGCGTCTGGAACGAATGTGTCTGGGAGTTTGCGGATCTGCCGCGCGACTGCATTACAGAGCTTGCGTTCAGCTTGAGCTGCCATGGGCGCGAAATGGGCGGCGCGGAAAACTTCGATTTTTACATCAAGGAAATAACGCTTGAACAGGCCGAAAACCCCGACGTGTCGCTTGGCTGGGCGTGTGCGCGTGACGCGGTCTGCTACTCAACGTCAGGTTATTTTAACGAAGGCGTTAAGCAGGCGGTCACGGCTGTTACAGGCGGGCGGTTCGAGCTTTTGGACGAGCCGGGCGGTAAAACCGTATACAGCGGCGAAATCAGCCGTGTGCAGTTCGGCGGTGATGAGCTTGGCATTGCGGATTTTTCGGGGTTTTCCGGCAGTGGGCGGTTTCGCCTGCGGGTAAACTGTGTTACCACGGAAAGCTTCCCCATCTGCGAAAACCCATTTGAACAGGCGCTTTGGAAGGCGGTCAATTATCTTTATGCCGAGCGCTGCGGCGCCCCTGTACCGGGCGGCCACGGTTTCTGCCATGGTGATATTTTAGCGGAACACGCGGGAAAAAGCATGGTGTACTGCGGCGGCTGGCACGACGCGGGGGACCTTTCACAGCAGACATTGCAGACCGCCGAGGTCACACACGCGCTGCTGGAAAACGCCATGCGCTCCAAAAACAGCACCCTGCTGTACTCACGGCTCATGGAGGAGGCGTGCTGGGGGCTGGATTTTGTTTTGCATACGCGGTTTGGTGACGGCTACCGCGCGACCAGCGTCGGTAATACGCGCTGGACGGATTTGCTGATAGGCACGGCGGACGACGAAAAAGCGCGGGTACACAACCGCTCCATTGACAATTTTCTTATGGGCGGCGTGGAGGCATACGCGGCAACTGCTTTTGCAGGATACGACGACGAAAAATCATTCATCGCACTAAAAGCCGCGAAAGAGGACTACGCCTTTGCGGCAGAGCGGTTTGAGCTGGTCGGCTGTGAAGACGGGCCGATGATGGAGCATACCTATAACGCGGGCCTGTCACAATATTACGCGGCGGCAAGCTGGTGCGCCTCGCAGATTTATATTGCCTGCGGGGATGATTATTACGCGCGGGAGGCCGCCCGCTTCGGGAAACTTCTGCTGTCCTGCCAGGATAAGGGCGAAGCAGGGCTTGCGTTTTCCGGGTTCTTCTACCGCGATGCAAATAAAAAAACGCTGACGTATTTCAACCACCAGGCACGCTACCATTTGTATTCACAGGCGCTCGAGGCCCTGTGCCGCACACAGCGGGACAGCATATGGGAAGACGCACTGCGCCGGTACGGCGGGTATCTGTCAGCGATGCGCCGGTACGCTTCGCCATACGGTATGCAGCCGGACGGCCTGCATATGTACAGTGAAGCGGACGATGCCGAAACCTTCCCGTATCTGCATATTTATACGGATTATAACTCCGACCGGGAAAATTACCGCAAACAGCTCCTGTCCGGCACAAGGCTGAATGATATATTCTGTGTACGGCAATTCCCCGTCTGGTTTTCGTTTCGGGGAAACTCCGCAGTGCTTTTATCGCTGGGCAAGGCGGCTTCGGTTGCGGGTCGGTACTTGGGCGACAGCGCGCTTATGGAAATCGCGCGTGACCAGCTTTATTGGCACGCGGGGAAAA
>WRLS01000003.1 GCA_009776345.1 Oscillospiraceae bacterium
GAAGGCCGCCGGGGTGGTTTAAACGCGATTTCATCTTCGGTTATTTTTCACCGCTCATGCCGCGGGGGCAGTTACTTTGCAACGCGGCAAAGTAACCAAAGCGCGCCGGGGAGACCCCGGACCCCCATTTCGACAAGTCGCATAGCCTTGTGCCTTTCATCGCGCACGTCATATGCTTTGTCCTATAATCCGCCCAATCGCTCAGCCGAGCCGAGCTCCAGGTCTCGAACGCGGAAAAAGGTATTATGAATAAAAGAAATCAAAGACTTTTCCGCTGTAATTACGTGCGCGGGCGCTTCCGGTGTCGTTCTTTCCTTTAGGTTTGTGCTTACTTGCCTTTGCGGGTTTATGCATACAGGTAATTTTCGGCAACCCCCTGCCCTGCCCTAAATCCTAAAACCTAAAACCTGAATCCTGCCGAAGGCCTTTGGCAGGATTCAGGTTTTAGGATTTAGGAAGGGAAGAAGACGGTGGCTTCTTCCCTTCATTCTCAATTATCAATTAAACCCAGCTCCCGGTTTTCGTCAAACCGGAGCGGGATTACGGTGTTGCGCGTAAGGCGCAGCATCTCGCCAAGGCGGCGTTCCTCACCGGGCATATGCAGGATGTACGAAACGCCTTCCTTCATTGCCCTGCCCGTGCGCCCGATCCTGTGCGTATAATATTCGTTGGAGGAAGGCACGTCGTGGTTTATTACCGCGTCAACATCGTCTATGTCAATGCCCCGGGCGGCGACATCCGTGGTCACAAGTATACGCAGGCTGCCGTCCCTGAACCTGCCCATAACGCTGTTGCGGTCGCGCTGGGGCATATCGCCGTGAAGGCAGTCCGCGTCCATATCCAAACCGGCAAGCTGCCTTGCCAGCGCGGCGGTGGCGTATTTTGTGTTGCAAAACACCATAACGCGGCCGTAGCTGTTTTTTGTGACGATATCGGCAATATCGCCGGGCTTGCTCGCCCCGGTGGCGGCAATAGAATACTGCGTGATTTTCGGCATGGAATGGTCCACCGGCGCGACGGTGATTTCCGCCGGGTCCCGCTGGTACATCCAGCTGATGTCCATGACCGGGCGGCTCATTGTCGCGCTGAACATCCCGAGCTGCTGCATATCCCCAAGCAAGTCGAGGATGCGGGTCACGTCCTTGTAAAAGCCCATGTCCAGCATCTCGTCCGCTTCGTCCAGCACCGCGTATTTTACGTCGCTGAGGCTGACGCTCCGCCGCTTCATATGGTCGAGGAGCCTGCCCGGCGTGGCTACGATTATCTGCGGGCCTTTTTTCAGCTGGTCCATTTGGCGGCGTATCGGCTGGCCGCCGTAAAGGCACGCCGTAACCGCCCCGGGCATAAACTGCGTAAGCTCGCGCAGGTCGTCCGTGATCTGCTGTGCCAGCTCCCTTGTTGGGGCTAAAATAAGGCACTGCGTTTTTTTACTGCCAAGGTCAAGGCGCATCAGCAGCGGTATCCCGAACGCGCAGGTCTTGCCTGTGCCTGTCGGCGCCTGCGCGATGATGTCCCTTCCCTCCAGCATCGGCGGGATGGATTTTTCCTGCACCTCGGTCATATGCACAAAGCCCATTTTTTCCACCGCGCGCAGGATAGGCTGCGGGAAGTCCATTTCACTGTATAACATAATTATGCGGTTCCCTTTTTCCGCGTTTCCCACCTGACCCATAAAGGCGCGGCAAGGCAGATAGACGAATATGCGCCCGCGATAAGCCCAACGGTCAGCGGGAACGCGAAGGATGTGATCGTAGATACATTGAACAGTATCGCCACGACCATTACAACAGTCATGGCAAGCACGGTGGAAACCGTGGTCATGACCGTGCGCTTAAAGCTTTGGTTGATAGAATAATCGACCAGCTCCGGCAGCTGCATTGAGGCGCCTTTGATTTTATTGTTCTCGCGGATGCGGTCGTAAATTACGATGGTATCGTTGATGGAGTAGCCCAAAATCGTCAGAAGCACGGCGATGAAATTCATGTTAAGCGGGATACGGAACAGCACAAACACCCCGAACACGATGAATACATTGTGAATGAGCGCCAGCACCGCCATAACCCCCGCCGACCAGCCGCCGATTGTGCGGAAACGCAGCGCCACATAAATTATCATCAGTACGGACGCCAGAGCAACGGCAAGTATGCATTTCATCAGGAAGCTGTGCCCGATGGACGGGTCTACATTTTTAATCTCCGCGGCTTGGACCGAGTTTGCGGGGAACACCGCCGCTATTTCCGTGTTGATGCGCAGCATCTCGTCGGAGTTAAGGCTGCGGTCACCGGGGAGCGACGCCACATAATTCGACTGCCCGGTGGCGATGTTCTCCGTTGCCTGTACCGCCATAGGGATACCGGCGATTTCATCCAGGCGGCCTTTAAACTCATCTATACTAAGATTGCCCTCGTAAGAATAAGTTATAATCGCGCCGCCGCGAAAT
This sequence comes from Oscillospiraceae bacterium, assembly GCA_009776345.1. GTDB lineage: Bacteria > Bacillota > Clostridia > Oscillospirales > Ruminococcaceae > WRAV01. Next base: position 2,441 of record WRLS01000003.1, read on the forward strand.
TCAATATCCAGGCCTATGCCGTTGATAAACAGCCCTGCTGTAACTACCAGGGCTATTGCCCCGGAAAGTATAAGGCATTTTGTAAGGTTACCTATAAAGCGTATTTTTGGGATCTTCAATGACCTTCACCTCCATAACCGTAGAAGCGGGGATTGCGGAACGGGGCGAAACGGGAGATAGATTTCATCATAAGGCGGTTCGCCCATATACCCATGATGAAGTTTACCAAAACGCCCGCGAGCAAGGTATAGCCGAAGGAGTAGATACTGCCGGAGGCTGTCGGCCCGAACATGAAGAAGAACGGGCGCAGTATTGACGCGAAGAAGCTTCCCGGCGTACCGAACGCGCCCATTAAAATCGCGGCGACGATTATTACGGTGACGTTGCCGTCGAAGATGGCAGTAAACGCGCGGGAAAAACCGGTGGCTATCGCGCCGTCAATTGTCTTGCCGGAGTAAAGCTCTTCTTTGATTCGCTCGGCGGTGATGACATTTGCATCCACGCCCATGCCTATCGAAAGTATAATCCCCGCGATTCCCGGAAGCGTGAGCGTAAACGACGCGAACGCCGGGAAGAAGCCGGAAATCGCCGCGATAATCAGCGATACCTGCCCGAGAAGCCCGAATACCGCGATAATCCCCGGGAGCCTGTAGAAAAACACCATGAGGACCGCAATCCCTATAAACGCGATGACCCCGGCAAGGACCATTGCGTCACGCGCGCCAACCCCCAAAGTCGGGGAGATTGTGCTGTAATTTTCCGTGACCAATCTGAACGGCAGCGCGCCGGCGTTGATCCTGTCCGCCAGCTCCCTCGCGGTCTCGACGCTTTCCATCCCGGTGATGACAGCCTCGCCGTTTGTGATTACGGCCTGCACGGTCGGATAAGAAAGCAGCGTATCGTCCATCCAGATTGAAATAATCCGGCCCTGGAGGCGCGCGGTGGCTTCGGCGAATTTAGACGCGCCTTCCGAACTGAGCGTCAGCTGCACCACGGGGCTTGACTGCCCGTACTCGTTTTGATGATATCCCGCCTCCGCCTTTGCAACATCCTGCCCCTGAAGGATAATCGTTTGGGCGGTGATACCTGCGGGGAAACCGAGGTCGTCAAGCTCAACGCCTTCGCGGAAGGTCAGCAAAGCGGTGTCGCCAAGCTCCTGAATCGCGCGCTCGGGGTCAAAGTCCGCCTCGCCCTCTTTCCACGGGAAGCGCACGATAATGCGGTTTCTGGCAACGTCCGTGTAAACCTCGTAATCCGTGATGTTCAGGGAGATAAGCCGCAGCTTTATGATGGCCTCCGCCCCTGCCATTTCATGCTCGGAGGCACGGTAGCCCTCCGGCGGGCTGAAGGTTACGTCCACGCCGCCGCGGATATCGATCCCCCAGCGGATGTCGCCCGCCCCCTTGATCCAAGCCCTTGTCACATCGCCGTATTGAGTATATATGCCCGTGAACGACAATGTCGAAATCACAAGTATCAGCCCCAGCACAACGAAAAAGACCCATTTGGGTGTTCTTTTCATTTACAGTCCTCCATACAATGCGTAAAACGTACAAGCATAAGTATATGGCAAATATCGCAAAAAGTCAAATACTAGAAGCTGTGTTCATAGCTCAAAGGCACGGAACGGCGGCGGATTTACCGCCGTACTGCGTTAAATTTCCTTGGAATACATGGAGTATTCCTGCGAAAATTTGCCTTGTCCGGCAAAAAATCCGCTCGCCGTTCCGGCACATTTCGCTTATGAACACAACTTCTTTCTTAAACCAACCGGTTCATAATATGCCCCGTGATAAGCTTCGGGTAAAAATATGTGGACTTCTGCGGCATCTTCTCGCCCGCCCCGGCAACCGCGGCGATCTCCGGGACCTTTGTTGGGTTTATCAGGAAAGCGCAGTCCGCCTCGCCGCTGTCCACGCCGGAAACGGCCTCCGACGGGTCGCGCGTATAAATAAGGTTTTTCTGGTTTGCCATATTTTCTTTGTCGATGCTGAGCAGCTGTTCCAAAATCAGCGTATGCAGTATGTTTACATCCAGCCCGCGGTATGCCGCCGATGTGCCCGGCAGCATTGTATCCATCACGGCGGGGTTCAAAAGCGTGAGCAGTGTGTACTGCCCGCCGCAATACAGCGCGAAGGCTTTTTCCCCGCGCTCTGCCGCGCCGTCCAGCTTTGCCCGGAAATCGGATGCGCCGATATCCTCGAGCTTAAAATAAGCCGCGCAGTTTTTCAGCAAGTCTTCGCGGCTGAAATTCTCCAGCCCGCGTATGATTCTGTGCGTCGGGAAGACGACCAGCCCCTCATGCCCTATGTCCACCAGCGTCATCATAACAGACGCGCAGGGATGCCCCGACCCGGGCGTTTGCCCCGCGTCTTTCATATATTTCAGCGCGGTTTCGTAGCGGTGGTGACCGTCCGCGATATACAGCTTCTTGTCCGCAAACAAGGCCGATATCCGCGCCGTTATATTTTCATCTTCGATATCCCAGATACGGTGGACAATCCCGTCCTCGGTTGTAAATACCTCATCCGGCGCGGTTTTATAAAGCTTGTCCAAAACAAACGCGATTTCCCGCTTTTCGTCGAAATAAAGCGAGTAGATGGAGCTGAAATTGCAATTCGTGGCTTTCATTAAATCATAGCGGTCGGCCTTCGCCTTCGACAAGGTTTCCTCATGCGGCAAAACTACGCCTGTTTCAAACGGCTCCAAACCGACGCGGCAGACAATCCCGCTTAGCTTTTTCTTTTGCCCATGTGCTGTGAACTCCTCCTCGTACAAATAAAACGCGGGCTTTTCCGCACAGGCGAGGGTCCCGTCGGCAAGCCAGGCTTGCAAAGCTTCACCGGCGGCGGCGTAGGGATCTTCGCCGTCCTTGGGCAGCTCAAGCCGGATGATGTTGCGTGGGTTTTGCGAAAGATAACCGGCGCGCTCTCGCTCGCTGATTATATCGTATGGCGGGCAGACAAGCTCCGCGAGCGGCCCGGCTTCTTTTGTAAAACGCAGCGCCTTGAAAGGGGATACTGTTGCCATTGTTATGACCTCCACGTATAGGAATTAGGAATTAGGAATTAGGAATTAGGAAGGGAAGAAACTTGTAGGGTCGGGCTTCGCAGGATTTAGGATTTAGGTTATAGGTTTTAGGGAAAGGACGATGCATCAAGTTTCTTCCCTTCCTAAATCCTGAATCCTCAATCCTAAATCCTGCCGTAGGCCCAGTATAACATATTATCCCGGACAGGGCAAGAACCGTATAAATAAAGCTTCTAAATCCCACCGTGCCGGAATATCCTGTAAATGTATTCTAATTCTGTCAAAGAGGTGAGAGATATGTTCATGATGTCGTTCCGTCTGCGGCGAAGCGGGCTTTTGGCGGCGGCGCTGGTGCTGGTTTTTGCTTTGGTGCTGGGAATCCGCGGGATAGGCTCGATCTGGCCCGCCTCGGTGGCGGCGGACAGCACAGGCGCGCCCCCCGCAAAAGCAGGCAAAATCTCCGGCAAAACAAACGAAGACAGGGTAAGCTTCATCACATCCTTTGGTTGGGAGGTGCTTGAGGAGCCGGTGGAGATACTGGAAGTTATCATCCCTAAGGTATTCGATGAAATATACAGAGAGTATAATAATATCCAGCGCGCCCAGGGCTACAACCTGGAGGACCACGCGGGCAAACGGGTAAAGCGCTATTCCTATGAAATAACAAATTACCCGGGGACCGACCAACCCGTGCGCATCAATGTGCTGGTACGAAAGAATAAAATTATCGGCGGGGACGTGTCATCTTTGGATGAAAATGGGTTTATCCATGGGTTTGAGATGAAAACGGCGTGACGGCACTATTTGCTTATCCGGTAATTTACGGCGGGGGCAAGCCCCCGCCCTACCCTGTATCTTTACCTTCCCGAAACCCGAATCTTGGCGTAAATCCCCAAATAACTGTTCAAAACTGATAAATACGGATTTTAAAATTTGGGGATATAGCGGATTGAACAAGGCGCCGATTTGCTGTACAATATTTATAGTATCGGTAAAAATCGGCGTGCGCGCCGCAATATTATAGGAGGTAATGACACATGGCAAATCTTTCGCTTAAAAATTTGTACAAGAGGTTCCCCGGCGGCGTTACGGCTGTCACAGACTTTTGCCTGGATATCGAGGACAAGGAGTTCGTCATTTTGGTCGGGCCGTCCGGCTGCGGAAAATCCACAACGCTGAGGATGATTGCCGGGCTTGAAGAAATCAGCGAGGGCGAGCTTTACATCGGCGATATCCTTGTAAACGACGTTGCCCCAAAAGACCGCGACATCGCGATGGTTTTCCAAAACTACGCGCTGTATCCGCACATGACTGTTTTTGACAACATGGCTTTCGGCCTTAAGCTGCGCAAGACGCCAAAAGACGAAATCAAACGCCGCGTTGAAGAAGCCGCAAATATCCTGGACATAACCCACCTGCTCGACCGTAAGCCGAAGGCGCTTTCCGGCGGCCAGCGCCAGCGCGTCGCGCTTGGGCGCGCAATCGTCCGCGAACCTAAGGTTTTCCTTCTGGACGAGCCGCTTTCAAACCTTGACGCAAAGCTTAGGGCGCAGATGAGGACAGAGCTTTCCAAGCTGCACCAAAGGCTCGGCACCACATTTATTTATGTTACGCATGACCAGGTAGAGGCCATGACAATGGGCGACAGGATCGTCGTCATGAAGGACGGCTTCATCCAGCAGGTCGACACCCCCGCAAACCTATATTCCAGCCCCTGCAACCTGTTTGTCGCTGGTTTTATGGGCTCCCCGCAGATGAACTTCATCGACGCGAAAATCGCCCAAAAAGGCGATGATATCGTCATCGAATTCGGCCAAGGCGGCGTGGAGTACGACATCGCGCTTCCTACCGCAAAAGCCGAAGCCGCAAGGGCATACCTCGGCAAGGAAGTCACAATGGGCATCCGCCCCGAAAACCTGCATGACGAGGAGATGTTCCTTTCCGCCGCGACTACAGGCATCGTTGACGCCGTTGTAGAAGTAAGCGAAATGATGGGCGCGGAAACTTATCTGTACTTGAGCTGCGCCGGCCAGCCAATGGTCGCCAGGGTATCCCCGCGCACAAATGTAAAAACAGGCGACGCGATCAAAATCGCCATCGACCCCACGAAGATCCATATATTTGACAAAGAAACCGAGCAGACAATCGCGAACTAAATTTATGTATATATCAAAAACCCTCCCCAAACCGCGGGGAGGGTTTTTATTTGCGGGATTTGGCGTAGGGGCGGCTTTGTGGTTGTCGGCAAGGAAAAACACCCGTCTTCAAAGCGGCTTGCCGCTTTGAAGACACCCTCTTTAAAAAAGAGGGTACGTCCTACGGTTGTTTTGTGCCTTTTATGTGAAAGAGTAAATCTCGCTGTAGCTTTACCCTCTTTTTTAAAGAGAGTGGAACGGGTGTTTTGCCTTCGGCAGATTTTCAGGTTTCAGGAAATAAGGTTTCAGGAAGGGAAGAAAATTGTCGCGCCGTCCTTTTCCTGAAACCTAAAACCTTATTCCTAAAACCTGCGAAGCCCGGGGTTCCATCCCCGACCGCGAATATTCGAATCGACTTTGACGGTCGGGCATGGAAGCCCGACCCTACCTTTATAATTTAACCTTCTTCGTCATCGTATCCGGGTTGGTTGAATGTGTGACCGCCGTGCCGCTGCTGATGACGCCGTTTTTATACAGCGCAAGCAGGCTTGCGTCCATAGAAACCATGCCGTCCGCGGCCGACGATTGGATCACGGTTTCGATCTGGTGGATTTTTTGCTCGCGTATCATATTGCGGATCGCGCTGTTAACCAGCATAATCTCAAACGCGGGGACAACCGTGCCGTCGACCGCGGGGACGAGCTGCTGTGACACCACCGCTTGCAGGACCATTGAAATCTGAATGCGGATCTGGTGCTGCTGGGCGGGCGGGAAAACGTCAATGATCCTGTCGATTGTGTTTGCGGCGCCGACCGTGTGTAAGGTCGAAATAAGCAAATGCCCGGTTTCCGCGGCGGTCATTGCTATGTTGATGGTTTCAAAATCGCGCATCTCACCGAGCAGGACGACATCCGGCGATTGCCGCAGTGCCGCGCGCAAAGCTTTAACATAGCTTTCTGTGTCGGTGGAAATCTCCCTTTGGGAAACGATGCTTTTTTTATGGCCGTGCAAATATTCCAGCGGGTCCTCCAGCGTGATGATATGGTCGGTGCGGGTATTGTTGATCAAATCAATAAGGCAGGCAAGCGTTGTGGATTTACCGGAACCGGCGGGTCCTGTAACCAAAATCATGCCGCGTGTGTGCCGGGAAAGGTCCAGCACGGTTTGCGGGATGCCAAGCTCCTTTGGGTCGGGCAGGGCAAATTGGACGACGCGCACAACCGCCGCCAAAGAGCCGCGCTGTTTGTACGCGCTTACACGGAAACGCGCAACACCGGGCAGCGCGAAGGAGAAATCGTCGTCGCCGGTCAGGGCTACGCGGTTAACATCGCGGTTGGCGGCAAGAAAGTAGATGCCCTTCACGATCCGTTCGGCCATCGCGGGGTCAACGCGCACATCGCCGAGATTTACCAGCTTACCGTGGATTTTACACGTAAGGGGCTTCCCGGCAACGATATAAATATCGGAGCTGTCCCTTTCCGCCGCGTTTTTCAGCAGTTCGATAATGTCCATTTTGTTTGCCTCCGTAAGTTTAATCGCAAGATTCATATTTGACCGAAAATTGTGAAGCGCAATCACTTGCTTTCTTTTTGCTCCGCCAAAAGAAAGCTACAAAGGAAAACGCAGCTGCATAAGCGCGCTCCGCGACGCATAATTTACTTTCTTTTTGCGCCGCCAAAAAGAAAGTAACAAAGAAAAATGCGGCTCAGGGGGCTGGGGGCCGCTGCCCCCACTCGCCCCCTAAGAACCCCCGCGACCCCCCGCAGAGGCTGTAGAAGCCACACTTGCCAGAACGACAAGTAAAGAGCAATCAATAAAATACATCTGCCTTCCGCTTTCGCCTTGCGAGGCTCAAATGCTGGGCGCGGGGAAAAAGATAATAAGAAAAAGAGATAACGAATTTTTCCCCGCTTTTAAACCTTCAGTTAGTATTGTAGCTTTGTGTCACACTGAAGGGAAGAAATTTATCGCTCCTTCCCTTACTATTTCCTAATTCCTATTTTCTAATTTCTATAAGGAGAAAAATATGGACGCGATCAGCCGTGTGGCCGCAATCATCCCAAAAATTAACACCGCCAACCCGCCCGACTGCTTGGAGGAAATCGCGCAGGCGCTGTCCGAGCTGCCGGAGGGCGGTTTTGATATCGCGGTGACGCCCTGCTTGGCGCTTTGCGGGCCCGGGTGCGGAAGCCTGGGCGCAAACCCCGCGCTCGTGCGTGCCTGTACCGAGGCGTTGGAGGAGGCCGCGCGGCTTACCGCGGGGCAGGACAGCTTTTTTCTTTGCGGGACGATCGCCGATATATGGGGGCAGAATATACCTGCGATGGCTGTGCTTTGCCGCGGGGAGCTTATCGCGCTGATACCGGCGGCGGGGGAAAGCGCGCCGCCCGGGATGATGCCCGCGGACACTGTATTTGCCGCCGGGACAATGCGGTTTTGCGTTGTAAGCTGCGGGCTTGATGATTTGGCGCGGGCTTTCCTTGACGCGGCGGGGACGGGCTGTGATTTAGTTATAATCACAGCCTACGACCCTGTGTGGGCAGGCAGGATAAGCGAGATAAAGGCGCTCTTACAGTCGCTTTCCGCGGCAACGGGATGCGCGGCGGTGCTTGTAAACGGCGGCATCGGGGACAGCTCTTCGCCTTATGCCTACCGTGGGTTTGCGGCGGTTTATGAATGCGGCGAGGAGCTTGCCTTTGCGCTGGGCGAAAACCGCAGTTTTAGCGTCACTGTGGATTTAGACGGCGATGTAATACGCGCGGACAAACGCTCAAAGGCGCTTAAAGAGCCGGTTTGCACCGTGCATCCGCTCCCGGGGCGTTCTGATTTACTGCGCCCGGTAAATAGAAACCCGTTTTTGCCGCAAAAGGACATCCCCGCTTATTTAGACGAATTATTTTTGCTGCAGGCGCGTTCACTCGCGTCACGCATGGAAAATACGGGCATCACAAAGCTTGTGCTGGGTGTGTCGGGCGGGCTGGATTCTACAGCCGCGCTTCTGGCGGGAGTAAAGGCGCTGGAACTGCTCGGGCTTCCGCGTGAGAATCTTACGGGGATTACGATGCCGGGGTTTGGCACAAGCGACCAGACTTATTACAACGCGCTGAGCCTTCTTGAAAATTTGAAAGTAACAAGGCGGGATATCTCAATTAAACAGGCCGTCCGCCAGCATTTTGAGGATATCGGGCATACCGGGGAAAAAGACACCGCCTATGAAAACGCGCAAGCCCGGGAACGCACGCAGATCCTTATGGATATCGCGAATATGACGGGCGCGCTGGTTGTCGGCACGGGCGACCTCTCCGAGGAAGCGCTGGGGTTTGCGACCTTTGGCGGCGACCATTTGGCAAACTACAATGTAAACAGCTGTATTACAAAAACCGTACTGCGGGAGCTGGTGGCGCATTTGGCGGACACGGGCGGTTTTGGGGAGGTATCCGGGGTTTTGCGGGATATACTCGACACGCCTGTAAGCCCGGAGCTTATCCCGCCGGATGAATATGGCGAGATCACGCAAAAAACCGAGGAGATTTTGGGGCCGTATGCTCTCCACGATTTCTTTTTGTATTATTTTGTGAAATGCAGTTTTGCGCCGTCAAAGCTGTACAGCTACGCTTGCGCGGCGTTTGCCGGGGAATTGGAGCCGCAGTTTATCCGCGAAAAGCTGGATATTTTTATCAGGCGGTTTTGTGCCGGGCAATTCAAGCGCGCCTGTGCGCCGGACGCGGCGTCTATTACGGAGGTTAATTTGCTGGGCGTGAATTTTACAGTGCCGTCGGATTTGGACCCGAGTTTTTTGCTGCGCGGCCTTCGGCAGGATTGAGGTTTTAGGAATGAGGATTTAGGAAGGGAAGAAAATTGTCGTGCCGTCCTTTTCCTAAAACCTATAACCTAAATCCTAAAACCTGCCGAAGGCACAACCCCCGCCGCCTGCGGGCGGCACCCCCTTCGTGCGCGAAGGGGGCGAGGGGGGTACACGAAAACATATGTTATGCCGTAGGGGCGGCAATCTGCCGCCCGTATTGTACGATGCGATACGGTGATTTGCGGGCGGGCACGCGGGCCCGCCCCTACGGCCTGCGGCAGGATTGAGGTTTTAGGAATGAGGATTTTGGGTAGGGTCGGGCTTCCATGCCCGACCGTCAAAGTCGAATCGAATATTCGTGGTCGGGGATGGAACCCCGACCCTACAGCACAATGCGATACGGTAATTTGTAAAAATTTTTCGCAAAAAGCTTGACATATGTAAAATCATCGCTTATAATTTAAAAGCTTGTACGAATTCCAAAGACAGCAGGCGGCGCTTGTGCGCTATAATCGGCTTTGCCCGGCCTGCCTAGGAAGATGATGCAAACACAGCGGCGGCTGCGCTTAGTTTTTGTGTGTATTGCAGGGTCTTTCCGATTTGGAAAGGGCCCGTTTTTTAATATTAGGAGGTGAAATGATTGGCGAGTGAAAAAATCCTATTGCAAAAGCAAAAAGCTGTGGAGGCTCTGGCGGAAAAGCTAAAAGGCTCTGTTGCCGGCGTGCTGGCGGATTACAAGGGCATCAACGTGGAAAACGACACCAAGCTGCGCAGGGAACTTCGCGAGGCCGGTGTGGAGTACACGGTCATCAAAAATTCCATACTGCGCCGCGCCTGTGAAGACGCGGGGCTTGAGGAGCTGAAAGCTTACCTTACCGGCACAACCGCGCTGGCGCTGTCCGGAACCGATGCTGTCGCGCCCGCAAAAGTGCTGGAGAAATACGCGTCGGCGTCCAGGGGCGCGTATACCATCAAGGCGGGTTTTGTAGAAGGCGGCGTGCTGGACGCCCCCGGTGTAGAGGCGCTGGCGAAGCTCCCCGGCAGGGAGGAGCTTGTTGCACAGACCTTGCGCGGGTTCAACGCACCGATTTCCGGCTTTGTCAATGTCCTTTCCGGCAATATCCGCGGCCTGGTTATCGCGCTTGGGAAAATCGCGGAAAAATCGGCGTAGCGCCTAAAACCTAACAAAAAAATAATGGAGGAAAATTATCATGGCATCAGAAAAAGTATTGGCACTTATCGAAAGCGTAAAGGCGCTTACCGTACTGGAGCTTTCCGAGCTTGTAAAAGCGCTTGAGGAAGAGTTCGGCGTTTCCGCCGCCGCCCCTGTGGCAGTAGCCGCCGCCCCTGTGGCAGCCGCAGCCGCTGTTGAAGAGGAGAAAACCGAGTTTGACGTAATCCTCACCGAAGCCGGCCAAAGCAAAATGCCCGTCATCAAGCTGGTAAAAGAGATCACCGGCCTTGGGCTGAAGGAATCCAAGGAGCTGGTTGACAACGCGCCCAGGGCTGTCAAAGAGGGCATTTCCAAAGCCGACGCCGAAGCTATTGAAAAACAGCTTACGGAAGCCGGCGCGAAAGTGGAAGTTAAATAAAAAGATAGGTCGGTTTTTTGCGGTACAACATACTCGGAGGGAAGTGCGGTCTTGGGTATGACAGATTTGCAATTCAAGGCTTATGTACGCGCATTATTATCACGCTTAGAAATGGCTAAACGCCAAGGCGACTGGGGATTGGTAGCAGAACTAATCGCAGAGCTGCAGAAAGCGTTAGAAGACTAAGAGGATAACCTCAAAAAAATCCCCCGCGTGAAAATTTTCATGCGGGGGATTTTTATCTTCATTTAACAAAAGCCGGTTCTGATTTCCCGCCTGTGATTACCGGGAGCTGTGCGGGTGCCGCCCACTTTACCGCGTTGATGATAACCTTTTGCACATCCTTGTGGAAATAATTCGGGAAGGATTCATGCCCCGGGCGGAAATAGAAAATCTTGCCCATGCCCCGGTGGAAGCAGCAGCCGCTGCGGAAAACCTCCCCGCCCTCGAACCAGCTTATAAAGACCAGCGCGTCGGGTTCCGGGATGCCGAATAGCTCGCCGTACATCTCCTCATGCTCGATCACGATTTTTTCCGGCAGGCCGTCCGCGATCGGGTGCGTGGGGTCTACCAGCCAAAGGATTTCTTTGCCGCCGTCCTCGCGCCATTTCAGCTCGCCCGTGTTTGTCCCGCAGATACGCCCGAAAATTTTGCTGGCATGGCCGGAGTGCAGGACAATCAGCCCCATGCCCTGCTTTACGCGCTTATGGACCTTTTCAACAACATCGTCGCAGACCTCGCCGTGGCGCATATGCCCCCACCAGATGAGGACATCGGTGCTGTTTAAAACTTCGTCCGTCAGCCCGTGTTCAGGCTCCTTTAGCGTCGCCGTGCGGACATCCATGCCCGCCTCTTTCAGAAAGCCGGCAATACAGCCGTGGATGCCGTCGGGATAGATTTTCCCGATAGCGGCATCCTCCACTTCGTGGAAATACTCGTTCCAGACCGTGACACTGATTTTTTTCATGGGGACAACTCCTTATAGAAATTAGAAAATAGGAATTGGGAATTAGAAAGGGAAGAAGCGGTAAGATTTGTGCCTATTTAGAACCACCCCGTCAGGCTACGCCTGCCACCCCTCCAAGGAGGGGAATAAGCAACAAAGGCAAGTAAGAACAAACCGAAAGTAAAGAGCGACACCGGAAGCGCCCGCGCACGTAATAACAGCGGAAAAAGTCTTTGATTTCTTTTATTCCTAATACCTTTTTTCGCGTTCGAGACCTGGAGCTTGGCTCGGCTGAGCGATTGGGCGGATTAAATAACTATGCTTATGACATGCGCGATGAAAGGCACTAAGCTATGCGGTTTGTCGAAATGGGGGTCCGGGGTCTCCCCGGCGCGTTTGCTTCTTTGCGCGAGCAAAAAAGAGCCTCCGCGGCTTGAGCGGTGAAAAATAGCAGAAGATGAAATCGTATTATAAACCACCCCTGTCACTTCGTGACATCCCCCTCAAGAGGGGGACTTTGCCTCCCTCTCTGAGGGAGGTGGCGTCCGCAGACGCCGGAGGGGGTTACGGGCGGCAGGTTGCCGCCCCTACAGCCTTCGGCAGGAATTTGGGTTTTAGGACCCGGGATTTAGGAAGGGAATTAAGGGCGGGATGACCCCGCCCCTACGATACAATTTTGATGATTGTCGGTAATTTCGGGACGCCCGGTGTGCGTCCCCTACACATCCATTTAATACGGTTACGGAAATACCGGGAGCGCTTCATCCTCATAGTCTATCCACAGGGGTAGAAGGACTCGAACCCTCAAGAACGGTTTTGGAGACCGGCATGTTACCATTACATCATACCCCTAAAGCCTATACAGTATAGCACAAAACATTTTTCTTTGCAATATTAAATTTATCGGTTTGCCTATTTTCACAGCTTAAAATTTATGGTATTATATATTTAAACTGATGTCTTTGGAGAAAGCGTATGCAGTTCCCCCCGTTTTTAAAGGCATATAAAGCCCTGGAGCATAAAAAAAAGGCGGAATACGCCTGCCCCGGGGATGCAAGGCTGTCGTTCCCTGTTGTGGTAAAACGCGGGGGGCAGCTTTACGACGGGCTTTTTTCCTATTTAAACGGGGCTTCCCCGGACACCGCCCCGCGCCCGTGCGGCTGGCTTCTGCTGTCTATGGAGGACGGCGCGGTCAAGCTGGCGGCGGACTGTGCGGCTGTAGATTTTATGAACACACAGCAATACCCGCTCGGCGCACAAGTTTCCATGAAACTGCCGGAAAGCACGGACCTTTCCAAAGTGAAGCGCCTTGCCGCCGAGCTTTTTGACGCCTACGACGACCTTAGGGAATTTGTTTTCAGCGAAAACCTGAGCCGTGACCAGGTTGCGGCGATAGTGCGCTACAAGGACCTGTTTATGCGCCTTTGCCCAAAAGGGCAGTATGCATACTACCACGGGCTTTCCCCGGCGTTCTTCGGGTGGCTGCGGCTCCCGCTGCCGGAAGGCCCGGGCGGGGCGGCGCAGGAAACCGGGGACGATATGCGCGATTACCAGTACCAGCTTATAATACTCGAGAACCTGCAGCAGCTTGTAAAGCAGTTCCAGGAAAAAATCGCTGTGGACGGGCATAAGGAGCAGCTTTTTGACGAAATGCACCGTCAGGCGCAGGAATACAAAAACGGTATGCTCGAAAGCCTGACAAAGCATATTGAGCTTGATGTAATACAGCTTATGGACCAGCTCGGGAAATCGCTTTCGGCGTTTGAGGGCAGGGAACACAGCGCGGGGCAGTCGCAGAAGCTTCTGGCGCTGCTGGAGGGGACGAGGACCGACCTTGCCGATATACTTTACAGGCAGGGCGTAGACCCCTACACAGTCCCGGGGGACGAGGTTGACGTATCCCGCCAGAACACGGTTTCTACAGTAAAAACAGCCCGCCCGGAGCTTGACCGCAGGATATGCGCGCGCCTTGCCTCCGGCTGGAGCAAAAACGGCCGCGTAATAAGGCCGGAGCGCGTTTCCGTGTATGTTTATGAAAAATAATTCTCAATTATCAATTAAATAAGAGGTGTGCCGTATGAATAAAGTATTGGGGATCGACCTGGGGACGACGTATTCCTGCGTGGCGTATATCGACGCGTCGGGCAAGCCCGTTGTGCTGAAAAACGCGGAGGGGGAGCTTACCACGCCGTCTGTGGTGTTCTTTGAATCACCGGGCAATGTGGTGGTGGGCACGCCCGCCAAGGAGAGCAGCAAGCTTTACCCGGATGAAGTTGTCGGGCTTGTAAAGCGCAGCATCGGCCAGCCGGGGATCGCGTGGGACATACATGGGGCGAGCTTAACGCCGGAGGAGGTTTCCTCCTACATCCTCAAAAAAATCGTCGGGGACGCGGCGGCCGCGCTCCGCGCCGAAAACTTATTAGAGCCTGATGAAGTAATACGCGATGTTGTGATTACCTGCCCGGCGTACTTCGGAATAAGCGAGCGCGAGTCCACTTCCAAAGCCGGTGAGCTGGCGGGGCTTAATGTCCTGGGGATAATAAACGAGCCTACCGCCGCCGCGATAACATACGGCATCACGGGCATGATCGAAAACAAAGTCGTATTGGTGTTCGACCTTGGCGGCGGGACATTCGATGTAACAATGATCGACATCCAGCCCAACGCCATAAAAGTAATATGCACAGGCGGCGACCACTCCCTGGGCGGAAAGCTCTGGGACGACAGGATCATCGAATATGTGGCGGCGGAATACGCCCGCCAGACGGGGAATACCGACGATATTCTCACCGACCCCGAAACTCTCCAGGAGCTTTCGCTTTCCGCCGAGCGCGCAAAGAAGATGCTTTCAGCGCGTGAACGCGCCCCGATCGCGATAAATTACGCCGGGGAGCGCGCGCGGGTTGAGCTTACCCGCGAGCAGTTCAACTCCCTGACCGGGGATCTGCTGGAGCGGACAATGCTGCTGACGGAGCAGATGCTTGAGGACGCGGGCGCAAAAGGCTACAGCAGGGGCCGCATAGACGAGGTCCTGCTGGTCGGCGGGTCTACGCGTATGCCGCAGATTACGGAGCGGCTGGAGGCGTATCTGCGCATCCCCGTGAAAATCTACGACCCCGACGAGGCCGTCGCGAAGGGCGCGGCGTATTACGCGGACAGGCAGAGCTTCTTCGCCGATGTGGTGGAAAAATACTCCGAGCAGACAGGAAGGGACGAGCAGGATGTCCGCCGCGAAATAGACGAAGGCGCGGCGGATATAAAAGAGCTTGCCCGTGCGGTAGATATGGAAGAGGGCGAGGGTCATTCGGCCGCTGCGTCCATCGGCATTGTAAACGTGACAAGCCGCAGCTTCGGGACCATCGCGTTCGAGAGCGTTGGGGCAAGCGAGGAAGAAGGCGGCGAGGTCCTCTATAATATGATAATCAAGAACACCGAGCTTCCCGCAAGGGAGGTCCGCCAATTTTATACAGTTGCCGAAAACCAGCGCACTGTAAGCATCCGTGTGCTGGAATCGCTTTCGGGGGAGCGGCACGGCGCTCCCGGGGAAGGCACGGAAATCGGAGAGGCTGTCCTGGAGCTGCCGGAGGGCCTGCCCGCGGGCTCCCCGGTGGAGATTGAGTTCAGGCTAAACGAATCCGGGCTGCTGGAGCTTCGCGCCGTGGAAACCGCGCAAAACCGCGAAGTGAGCGCGCGGTTTGAAACCGTGGACGCGATATCCGAAAACGCCTACGCCGAGGCCAAGCGGCGGCTGGATGAGACGAATGTGTAGTTGAGAATTGTGAATTGATAATTGAGAATGTAAGTGCGGGGAATAAATCCAAAAGGGTGAAGTGGAAATGGATGATATATCTGAAAGCAAGCTAATAGCGTTAAAGCCGCTTCTTTTTGCGTTGGCAAATGAATCTGTCGTAATCGAGTGGGACTTAACCGATGAGGAACGCGTTTCAATTATGCAAGGCATGGCGGCGTATGAAAAAAATCCGGAAAGTTATATACCGCTTGACAAAGTGATGTAATCACAAGTTTCGCGATTGCCCCGGAATGTAAAATGAAAAACCCGTGCCTACAATATGCCCGTTTCTTATTGTAGATTTGCACAGCCCAACCGCTCATGCCGCGGGGGCAGTTACTTTGCAACGCGGCAAAGTAACCAAAGCGCGCCGGGGGACGCCCCCGGACCCCCGCTCCGACAAACCGCATAGCCTTGTACCCTTCATCGCGCACGTCATATGCTTTGTCCTATAATCCGCCCAATCGCTCAGCCGAGCCGAGCTCCAGGTCTCGAACGCGGAAAAAGGTATTAGGAAAAAGGGATTATTTAAAGGCTTTTTCCGCTGTAATTACGTGCGCGGGCGCTTCCGGTGTCGCTCCCTATTTTTTGGCTTACGCCTGCTTGCCTTTGGTGCTTTGTGTCTATCAAAACTGCACTGCTAACTGAAGGCTTAAAAAGCGGGGAAAAATGTTTATTTTCTTTGTTACTTTCTTTTTGGCGGCGCAAAAAGAAAGTAAGTAACCCCGCTTCGTATTATACTAAGGCTGCAAAATTCGCAGTAATATAAAATCCGCGAAAGAGGAAAATATGGACGGCATACGGGAAAATTATTATGTCCTGCTGGATCTGGCCTTTGACCCGCCGGTAACGGACGACACCGCAATAAAGGCCGCGGTCCAAAAGAAAAAGCAGGAATGGATACGCTTGCAGGACACACCGGGCAGGCGTAGCGTTGCTTTGCACAATTTGGGGCAGATCGCGGAAATTGAGCGCGTTATGCACAGCCCCGCGCTTAGGGCCGAGGAGGCCGTTGGCGCGATAGAGCTGCGCGCGGATATGCTGCGCCAGTTTGAGGCGGAGCTTCGCATTTTGGAAAGCAAGCGGCATATAACCCCGCGGGAGGCGGCTTCGCTTGCTGTAAAGTATTCAAGCTACGGCATCCGACGGGACGATTTGGACAATTTGGCGCGCGTGCCTGTTTCCGAAACGCCGCCCGCCGAGGATGAAGAGCAAGGCGAAACAATGGACAGGCTTACAGCCAAAACCGTGCGGCGCAATTTGTCGGTGCTGGGGCTTGGCGACCTGTATGCCTTTTTGGACCTGCCCGCGTATTCGTCCATCAAAAAGCTTTGCGACGCGGCGGAGGAAAAGCGCCGCGGTGCAACGCAGTCCGGCACAAAGACCGCCTATGTTAACGCCGTGCAGGAGCTTTCGGGTATCTGCCTGCAGCTGTTTGCAAGCTTTGACGCAAAGCAAAGGTATGACCGCTATCTGAAAATAAGCGCATACCCCGCCGTGGGGGATTTGATTGACGATCAGCACAACCGCGATAAATTTATCAGCCCGGACGTAATGCTTCGCATTGTAAACTTCGCCGTGGAAAAATATGCCTGCCGCGTTTTGGAGGCGGAGGAGTACATACGCAGATACTGCAAGGCGTATGATATCCCGATAAACACGCAATCCCGAATGATTGAATGCCCGAATTGCCAAAATAAAACCGACCGTGACGCGGCGGTCTGCACGGTTTGCGCCGCGCCGCTGAAGGGCGAATGCCCCGGCTGTGCGACGGCTTTTGAGGGCGGGGTGAACGCCTGCCCGCAGTGCGGGTTTTCTATCGCGGAGATGGGCAAGGCGCGCGCTTACATGGACGACGCCGAAACCGCGCTGATCGAAAGCAACTGGAGCTTGGCCCAGCGGTGCATCAGCTACGCGCGCAGATACTGGCCGGGGCATCCCGCGCTGGATTCACTGCTGCGGCGAGCAAAGCTGCTGGAGGACCGATATTCGTCTTATGTTGACAACATCGCGGACGCGGTGGACCACTGCCAATACTACGCCGCCTTGGAGATGATTGAGGAAGCCGAAAACAGGCGGATACGCCTTCCCGCTTCGGTTACAGGCCATGTGCGGAAAATCATCGGGGATTTTGAGGTAAAGCTGGAGGAGGTCCGCGCGTCCGGGGCCGGAGCGGCGGATTACAGCACGCTCTACAGCATGATGGCCGATATATCCGACAGTATTGAGCTGAGCCGCCTGCTCGCGGGGTACCCGCCGGAGCCTGTGGAGGATCTGAGCGGCAGGGTCTTCGGGCGGCGTGTGCGGCTGGACTGGACAAAAAGCCCTGCCGGCGGCGTGATAAGCTATACGCTTGTACGCAAGGCGGACAATAGGCCGCTGACCGCCTATGACGGCGAGATACTCTACGAGGGCATGGCAAATTCCTTCGAGGACAAGACTGCCCCGCCGCTTCAGCGTTTTTACTACGCGGTATATGTAAAGCGCGGCAACGCGTATTCAGAGGAAGGCGCGGTTTCCGCCTCAATACTGATAATACCGGAGGTTGAGAACCTGCGCATGGTGCCGATAGACGCGGGCGCGCGGATAAGCTGGGATTTCAGCCCCGATTTGCGCGAGGTGCAGATTTGGCGCAAGCTTGGCGGCGAGCGCCCCATGACAAAAGGCGACGGCATTTTGCTGGAAAATTCGCGGCTGGACGGGATATCCGACAGTAAGCTGAAAAATGACGTGGAATACTGGTACTACATCGTGGCGGTTTATATAGTGGACGGCCTCAGGGTGTTTTCAAAAGGCGTCTGCGACAGCGTTGTGCCGCATAAACTGCTCGCGCCTATAGACCAGCTGGACATCATGCGTGTGGAAGACCAAGAGGATGTGTATGTCGTAAACTGGCACACCGGCCAATATGCCGATGTCCTGCTTCTGGCGTCGCAGAAAAAGCCGGAATTCCAGATAGGCGAAACTGTCCCCGTGGCAGAGCTGATGGAGGATTTCCGCAATCTTGACATGGAGGCAAAAACAGCAACCAGCGCGCGTGTAAGATGCCAATTTTCCGGCGGGCTGTATGTATTCGCGGCGGCGGTTTCGGGCAAGTACGCGACAATCGGCGGGTCGAAATACATCATAAACGTCCCCGATGTGCAGGATATCAGCCGTGATGTTTTAGGCAGTGACGTGGTTTTTAATATGAAGTGGCCGGGCGGCGTGGACGAGGTGCTGGCGGCGTGGCGGTTTGACGCTTTCCCGAAATCCCCTGATGAGCCGGGGGCGGCGTTTATGTCCTGCACACCGGAGCAGTATGGGTATGACGCGGGGATGGTCCTGCGCGAGCCGGAGCAGAACCTGTATTACATGAAATTTTTCGCCGTGTTTACGTCCCCTGACGGCGAGAAGTTCTACTCCCCCGGCGTTGAGGTCAAGGTTGACCTTACCCCCATGCAGGAAATACTGTATGACCTGCGCTACACGAAATCCTTCTTCGCGGCGGCTTATACAGTTACACTGAGCATACGCTCCGAGGATGAGTTTATTCTGCCCAAGGCTGTCATCGTGGGGAAAATCGGGCGGCTGCCGCTTCGCAAAACCGACGGTATGCCACTGTTCGAGATTGAAAAGGAAACCCGCGTGGGCGCTTCCATCACCTACGAATACCGCACGAGCCTGCTGCCCAAGGACCTTTATGTGAAGATGTTTTTGCGGGACGACGCGCTGTACGGCAAATACAGGCTGCTGCCTGTGTCTGATTTAAGGCTGACGTGATAAATACTAATTCCAACCCAAATGTCAGCCAAAAAATCGCTCAAAAATCGCATATACGCAACGATTTTCGACCGATTTTTTGGGACATTTCTAACTGGAATAAGTATTAGATAAACCGATATATTTGCGGAGGTGCGGGCTATGAAGAAATATACATTTTCTGTACTGATAGAAAAAGACGAAGACGGCGACGGGTTTATTGCAACAGTGCCGGAGCTGAAAGGCTGCCATACCCAAGGCGATACGGTTACTGAGCTTTTGGCAAATGTAAGGGAAGCAATCGAGCTTTGTGTTGAGGTTGCGGAAAATGATAATATTGATGTGTTCAACAGGTCGTATTACCAAACACAGACTGTGGAGATGGTAATATGAGCAAATTGGCTTTAGTGAGCGCCAATGATATGTGCAAAATACTAGAAATGCATGGAATGAGAAAATTGCGGCAAAAGGGGAGCCACGCATTTTATTTAGGCAGCGGCGGTAATATGACTGTTGTACCGATGCATACCGGCGATTTAAAGCGTTCGCTAATCCGCCAAATCATTTCCCAAGCGGGAATAAGTATCTCTGAATACGAAAAGCTTCGTAATGATGTTTGAGTCAATATGCTTGACACCCGAAAGGACAATCGCCATGCCAACCAAAATGATCACCTGCCCCAACTGCTTCAGGCGCAGCGCGGCTGAGGAATACCATTTTTCCTGCACTTTCGCGGATTGCCCGAAAAAAGGCGTTATTATAGCGCCGGGCGATGTTGTTTACGATTCCGGGCGGCCTGTCTGCCCCGAATGTAAAAGCGGCCTGAGTGAGCGGCTTTGCCCTTCCTGCGGCTATGCCGTTACCGAGGAGAGCGAGGATGTGCCGTCTGTCCCCATCTCAATTGTCGGGGCGGAGGGCAGCGGCAAGAGCAATTATCTTTCCGTGGCGGTGGACCAGCTCCGGCGCGTGATGTCCAAAGCGTATGACTGCTCGCTGTATCCGCTCGGCGGGGACGATACGATAAGCCACTATGACAGCCGCTACTATCGGCCGCTGTTTGTGGGCGGGCAGTGCCTTAGTTCAACGCGGCAGGAGGAGGTTGTCCCGCTGCTGTATTCGCTGATATTTTCCGGCGTGCCGACAGCGGGGCGCAGCTGTAACCTTACATTTTACGATGCCTGCGGTGAAAATTTTAAAAGCGAGAAGATAATGGCGGATTATAACCGCAGCGTGTACAACTGCAGGGGCATACTGTTTTTTATCGACCCGTTCCAGATACCGGCGGTGCGCGAGCAAGTAAAGGCAACCGGGAGAACTGTCGGCGGGGAGGACCCCGGCACGCTGCTTTCACGCACAATACATCTGATCCGCCAAGGCGAGGGCAAAAAAAACATAAAGCGCAAGATAGATATACCCATCGCCATATGTATCACAAAGATTGACGCCGTGCGCCCGCTTTTGGATCCATCCAGCTTTTTGCTGTACCCATCGCGCCATTTAAAAAAGCCGCGGTTTGACCTGCCGGATTTCGGCAGTACGGGCAGGGAGGTGCAAAGCCTGCTGGAAAGCTGGGCGGCCGCGGATATCGTAAAGCTGGCAACATCCCATTTTTCGGATTGCGGGTTTTTCGCCTTAAGCTCCTTGGGTTCGCCGCCGGGCGAGAAAAACAATATTAACCATCTTGCCCCGCACAGGGTGCTGGACCCGTTGCTATGGGTGCTTTGGAAGAACAGGGTTATCGCGGCGCAGTGAGTTGGCGGGCCATTGAATATGCTGTCACGGCAAACGCATGAAAAAACGCACAAATCTACAAAGGCAAGTAGGCGCAAACCTAAAGGAAAGAGCGACGCCAGGCACAAATCTGCGCACGTAATTACAGCGGAAAAAGTCTTTGATTTCTTTTATTCCTAATACCTTTTTTCCCTAGCTGAGCTACGCTCAGCTTACGAGACCCTGGAGCTCGGCTCGGCTGAGCGATTGGGCGGATTATAGGACAAAGCATATGACGTGCGCGATGAAAGGCACAAGGCTATGCGGCTTGTCGTAGCGGGGGTCCGGGGTCTCCCCGGTGTGTTTTGTTTCTTTTGCACAAGCAAAAGAAAAGCCTCCGCGGCTTGAGCGGCCTTCGGCAGGATTTAGGTTTTAGGATTCAGGATATAGGAAGGGAAGAAAACATAAGTTTCGTCCTTTTCCTAAAACCTGAAACCTAAATCCTAAAACCTGCGGCGCTATGCGCCGCCAGCCACCCCTCCAAAGGAGGGGAATTTCGGGCGGCAGATTGCCGCCCCTACGATGTAATAATGTTGATTGTTTGGTAATTTCGGGATGTCGAGGACGCCGTCCCCTACAAGGTTATATGTATTTTACAGTTCATGCGTTTACCGTGTAAAAATTGCGGTTAACGCCGAAATATGGTAAAATTTTATGAGAAATAAAACACGGAGGTACCAACATGGATTTTTTCACCGTTATCGAAAACCGACACAGCTACAGGGGGGCTTACACCGACAGCCCTGTCCCGAAAAGCGACCTTGAGAAAATCGCGGACGCGGGGCTGCGCGCCCCGTCCGGCTGCAATGAGCAGACCACTAGCTTAATTGTAGTGACAGACGCGGCGCTCCGCGAAAAAATCGCGGGTGTGCTTGACCACAAATCGGTGCGCAGCGCCCCCGCGCTGATTATTGTAACCACGCGGTACCACAAATTCGATTTCGGCCTTGCCTTCGAGCTGGAGGATTACGCCGCCGCAGTGGAAAACATTTTGCTTGCCGCAACGGCGATGGGCTACGCGTCCTGCTGGTTCGACGGCATGGTGCGCACAGGGGGCCGCGACAAAGCCATCGCCGAAATTTTGGGCGCGGCGGAGGATGAAAACGTGCGCTGTATCCTGCCGGTAGGCGTGCCCGCGCAAATCGGCAAACAGGCGCCTCGCAAGCCGTTTGACGAGCGCGTGACGTGGAAGCAGGGGTAAAAAAATGGCGGTAAAATATATTTTTGTAACAGGCGGGGTTGTTTCCGGGCTGGGCAAGGGAATTACTGCGGCTTCTCTGGGGCGGCTGCTTAAAGCGCGCGGGTACCGTGTGACAATGCAAAAGCTGGACGCTTACATCAACGTGGGCCCCGGCAACATGAACCCGATCCAGCACGGGGAGGTTTTCGTGACCGACGACGGCGCGGAAACCGACATTGACATCGGGCATTATGAGCGTTTTATCGACGAGAACCTGTCTGTAAACGCGAATGTCACCATGGGTCAGATTTATTCCACCGTGATGAATAAGGAGCGGCGGCGCGAATACGACGGCGGCACGGTGCAGGTAATCCCGCATATCACAAATGAAATTAAGGCGCGTGTATACCGCCTGGGGAACTCCGGCAGGACGGATATTGTGATAACGGAGATCGGCGGCACGGTCGGCGATATCGAATGCCAGCCGCTTCTTGAGGCGGCGCGCCAGGTACTGAGCGAGGTCGGCCGCGAAAACTCCATGCTTGTACACGTAACGCTGGTGCCTGCAATCCCCGGCTCAACCGAGCTTAAATCAAAGCCGTCGCAGCACTCCGTAAAGGAGCTGCTGTCGATGGGCATACAGCCGAATGTGATCGTATGCCGCTCGGACGACCCTATCCCGGAGGATATGCGGAGCAAGCTGGCTTTGTTCTGCAATGTGCGGAGTGAGGATATAATCCAAAACCTTACGGTCAGCCCGCTTTACAAAGCGCCGCTGAAGTTTGAGGAAAACGGGCTGGCAAGAAGCGTTTGCCACCATATCAGGCTGGAGCGCACCGACGCCGACCTTGACGCGTGGAAGGTCATGGTCGAGAGGATGGAAAACGCGAAAAGGCAGGCAAAAATCGCGGTAGTGGGCAAATATGTTGAGCTGCCGGACGCATATCTTTCGCTTCTTGAGGCTTTGCGCCATGCCGGGGTGACAAACGACGCCGCTGTCGAGGCAGAGCTAATAGACTGCGAGCTGGTCACGGACGAAAGCGCCGCGGGGATACTGGCGGGCTGTGACGGGATTATCGTCCCCGGCGGCTTCGGGCAGCGCGGCTGTGAAGGGAAGATCGCGGCGATACGGTATGCGCGCACACAGAAAATCCCGTTTTTGGGGATATCGCTTGGTATGCATCTTGCCGTGGTCGAATATGCGCGCAGTGTACTTGGCTTCGCGGACGCGAACTCCAGCGAATTCGCGCCGGAAAGCAATTACCCGGTTGTACATATCATGCCCGAGCAATCCGAGGCGAGCGGCAATGGCGGCAAAATGCGCCTGGGGCTGTATCCCTGCAAGCTGGCGGAGGGCACCATAGCGCGCGAAGTTTACGGCAAGGAGCTTATTTATGAGCGCCACCGCCACCGCTACGAAATCAACAACCGCTTCTGTGAAGACCTGTCCGCCGGGGGGATGGTAATCGCCGGGCTTTCGCCCGACGAAACGCTCAAGGAAATCGTGGAGCTGCCGAAGGAGGTGCATCCGTGGTTTGTCGGCGTGCAGTTCAACCCGGAGTTTAAATCCAGGCCGAACAGGCCGCACCCGCTGTTTGAGGCGTTTTTGGAGGAAAGCTTGCGCAATTCGTAATTCATAATAAAAAAACCGAAAGGGGCGCAATTATGACTGAATTTGTGAATATGTTCAAAAACTATGCGAATTTTACCGCGCGCACAACAAAAAGGGGGTACTGGAAGGCGGTTTTATTTTTCGTGATAGCTACCTTTGTTATTTCTATTTTGTCTGCGTTTATCGGTCCGCAGATACCGAGCGGTGTGACGCTTGAGAATATTGACGGCGTTTGGGTTGCGCAGGAGGCTGCGACAGGGCTGCTTGCAATTATTTGGTCGTTAGCAACATTCATACCCGTGATTGCGATGGCTATACGGCGCTTGAGGGATGCCGGGAAAAAGTGGACATGGATTTTTATTGAGCTTGTCCCGCTCGCCGGGTTTATTATTTTGATTGTTTTGCTTTGCAAACCTTCTGTTGAGGACAATGGGGTGCCTGTTGTGTAGGGTGCCGTTTTTTCCTTTCCATAAAAGCTATCCTAATACTAATTCCAATTGAAATGTCAACCAAAAAATCGCTCAAAAATCGCATATACGCAACGATTTTCGACCGATTTTTTGGGACATTTCTAACCGGAATAAGTATAAAGCCTTCGCCACCGCGACCATTTTCCTGTGTCGGGCAACGTCTGATATTCAGCAGAATTTGTTTCTAAAAAAGCCATTGCGGCGGGGGTATGTATGCTCACTTGAAGCGCGCTTGGAATCGCCCGCACTTTTTGTACGGCATCCTCTGCGGTAATCAGCCCGTTTATGTAATCGTCAACGACAAAATTAACCTTGTCGTTGGCGATTGCACCGCAGACAATGCCGAAATCATGGCGCGGTTCCGGCGTTTTCGCGCCCTTGTCACCTCTGCGCCTGTTATCGCGCACAAAATCAAGCCATGCAACTGTAGGGGAATCGAATCTGCAAGGATTCGCAGTTTCATCGCTAAACACGGCAATATCTAAAGTATAACGCATAACCACAGGCGTACCCGAGAAAGCGGCACGGCTTTTCGCCCACTGTCTGGCTATGCCAAGATTGCTGCCCAAGTAAAATCCTTTTCCGAAGTCAGTGCGCAGTCTGCCCTTGTTGAGGTCGATTTCCCTGATTATCCGGTTCGTACCATGATATAGCACCATACCGCTACGCTCCCTGCGCTTCGCGCAGTTCAGCGGTCAGCATCTCGGCCATGTATTCAAAGCCCTGTGTGTGAAAAGCATCATAACCGTCAAGCGCCTTGCTGATAAAGCCATATTTGTCCAAAAGCCGAGCGGTTTCGGGGATGGGCTTTTCAAGCTCCTCGGCAGTGTGACCTATGACATATATCAGCCACAGAGCCTTTTCTGCTTCTGTATGGCCTGTTTTATGTGAACCCCTTGCCTGTGACATATTGTCACCTCGTTTCTCTTATCATAGTATACCACAAAACCGCTGCGCATACCGTCAAACGCCTTGCCGCTACATTGGCAGGGCTTTTTTCCTCTATCCTAAACCGCGGTGCGCGCATATACTAAAGCGGGATGATTTTTGTGGCGATGCCTTCCGGCCCGATGTCGATTACGCCGTAGGTCGCGCGGCCGCGCCTCGGCTGGGTTGGGCTGCCGGGGTTCATCAGGTAAACGCCGTCCTTATAATCAGTCATGGAATAATGCGTATGCCCGAACAGGGCGATTTGCGCGCCGGCGCTTTGCGCTTCGCCTAAAAGCATCGATGGCGACTGTTTTACATTGAGGGTATGCCCATGGGCGAAAATTATCCGCTTGCCCTCGAGCAGGACCGTGTCCATCAGCTTGGATTCAGAGCCCCAGTCGCTGTTGCCGCGGACATTGCGCATAACCTTGTCGGGGTGTTCCAACCGCAATTGGTCAAAATCCCTTTCCCCGTCGCCGAGGTGTATAATGGCTTCGGCCTCGGGCTGGCTTTGCATGATCTGCCGGAGAATGTCAACATTCCCATGGCTGTCGGAAAACACGACTATCCTCATCCGCGCGCGGCTCCTTTTTTGCTAGTGTACATACTGGTGATTATTCTAACATAAAATTAAGAGAAATGGAATAGGGGTGTTTATTTTGAATAACCTGAATTTGTCCGAGGCAAAGCTTGCGGCGCTGCTGAACATGGCGGGGAAGAAGCTGGGGCAGGACCCGCAGGCGCTTAAAGAGCGGCTGCAAAGCGGGGATATAAGCCAAGTGATGCAGGGCATGGACCCCGCATCGAAGGAAAAGCTCGGCGGGCTTATAGGCGACCCGAAAAAGCTGGAGGCGCTGATGCGGGATGAGAAGGTGAAGGGCTTGCTGGCGGGGCTGATGGGCGGGCCGGCATAGTCGGCCGGGATTAAGGTTTTAGGTTTTAGGATTTAGGAAGGGAAGGAAGCTACAAGTTTCGCACCTATTTAGAACCACCCCGGCGCTTCGCGCCACCCCTCCAAGGAGGGGAATTTCGGGCGGGAAACCCCGCCCCTACCCTAAAACCTATAACCTTAATCCTAAAACCTGCCGAAGACCGCCGGGGTGGTTATAACGCGATTTTATCTTCGGCAGTTTTTCACCGCTCAAGCCGCGGAGGCTCTTCTTTGCCCGCGCAAAGAAGCAAACGCGCCGGGGGACACCCCCGAACCCCCACTCCGACAAGGCGCATAGCCTTGTACCCTTCATCGCGCACGTCAAAAGCTTTGTTCTATAATCCGCCCAATCACCCAGCCGAGCCGGGCTCCAGGGCTTGAACGCGAAAAAAGGTATTTGGAATAAAAGAAATCAAAGACTTTTTCCGCTGTTATTACGTGCGCGGGCGCTTCCGGTGTCGCTCCCTGCTTTTGCTTTGTGCCTACTTGCCTTTGGTGCTTATTCCCCTCCTTGGAGGGGTGGCAGGCGTAGCCTGACGGGGTGGTTTTATATAGGCATAAAATTTATGGTTTCTTCCCTTACTAATCTCTAATCTCTATCCGGTGGTGTAAGTGATGGATGATATAACCGATATGATTTCCTCTGTACTTAGCAGCCCGGAGAAAATGGGGCAGCTGCGTGCCCTTGCGGACAGCTTGGGTTTAAGCGGCGCGCAAAGTGAGCAGCCCGCGCCGCCGACTGCTGCTTCACCGGATATATCCGCGCTTTCGGCGATGCTCAGTGAGGCTTTGGGGCAAAATCAAAACGCCGCGCCGCCGCCTGCTTCGCCGGATTTATCCGCGCTTTCCGCGATGCTGAGCGGGGCTTTGGGGCAAAATCAAAACGCCGCGCCGCCGCCTGCTTCGCCGGATATGTCCGCGCTTTCCGCGATGCTCAGTGGGGCTTTGGGGCAAAATCAGTCTGCCGCGCCGCCGCCGGTTGCTTCGCCGGA
This sequence comes from Oscillospiraceae bacterium, assembly GCA_009776345.1. Lineage (GTDB taxonomy): Bacteria > Bacillota > Clostridia > Oscillospirales > Ruminococcaceae > WRAV01. Next base: position 29,365 of record WRLS01000003.1, read on the forward strand.
TATATCGGCGCTTTCCGCGATGCTTAGTGAGGCTTTGGGGCAAAATCAAAGCGCCGCGCCGCCGCCTGCTTCGCCGGATTTATCCGCGCTTTCCGCGATGCTTAGTGGGGCTTTGGGGCAAAATCAGGCTGCTTCGCCGCCGTCTGCCGCGCCTGATTTATCCGCGCTTGCGGGGCTATTGGGCGGCGCAAAGGCCGCGCCCCCTCCGCCGTCAAGCGGCAGTTTTGATGTTTCCGGCCTGACAAACCTACTGGGCGGGCCGGGGGCTACAGGCGCGGGGCCATCCCCGCTGCTGAATATGGACACGCTGATGAAGCTGGCGGGGGCGATGAGCAGTTTGCAGGCCAACCGCCAAAACATAGATTTTTTGCTCTCGCTTAAGCCGCGCCTCAGCGGGCGCCGCTCACAGAAGCTTGACGATGCTGTAAGGGTAATGCAGCTAATCCAATTTCTGCCTTTGATAAAAGAAAGCGGGCTGTTCGGCGGGCTGGACAGCTTGCTTGGCGGGATCGGGCGGGGGACAGGGCTTGGCGGGCTGCTCGACGGAATGGGTACGGGATCGCGCCCGGGCGGGCTTGGCGGGCTGCTGAGCCGGGTTTTAGGATTGAGGGTATAATTATGGCAGATGCGGGCTTTATCGGCGATGCCGAAATGATTAACGGCGCTCGTGAACGCGTGCGCGAAATGCGCCGCCGCGCCCTTTTAGCAGCGCAAGATATGGAAGGAGGGGCGATACCGATGCCCGCTTTTGCAAACCTAAACCGCAACTGGAACCCAAACCCAAACGGCAGGCAGGTACAAACGCCGCCGCAAAACCGCGAGGAACCGCGCGCGCCCGCCCCGCAGCCGCAGCCGGAAGCCGCACCTATGCCGGAGCCGCCGGTTATCCCGGTAATGGACAGCGCGCCGCCGCTGCCCCCGGATGAAAATACGGCAAACCCGCAGCCGCAGGCCGAACAGCCCGGACCGCGGGAACCGCAAACCGGAACTACGTTGGTTGAGGATGTTGTCGGGCGGTTGGGGCTGGATTCCGACACGCTGCTGATAATCGGGCTGATTTTGATACTTGTTAACCAAAAGGCCGACAATACGCTGATTTTGGCGCTGGCGTATTTGTTGTTTTAATAGACTTAGTAAGGGAAGAAACAAGAAGCTTTGTGCCTATATAAAACCACCCCGTCAGGCTACGCCTGCCACCCAAATAGAATTAGAAAATAGGAATTAGGAATTAGTAAGGGAAGAAACCGCAAATTTCGCACCTATAAAAAAGCACAAATCAACAAAGGCAAGTAAGCACAAAACTAAAGGAAAGAGCGACACCGGAAGCGCCCGCGCACGTAATTACAGCGGAAAAAGTCTTCAGATATTTCTTTTTCCTAATGCCTTTTTTCGCGTTCGAGACCTGGAGCTCGGCTCGGCTGAGCGATTGGGCGGATTATAGGGCAAAGCATATGACGTGCGCGATGAAAGGTACAAAGCTATGCGGT
>WRLS01000004.1 GCA_009776345.1 Oscillospiraceae bacterium
GATTCGTCGGAGTGGGGGTCCGGGGTCTCCCCGGCGCGTTTTGGTTACTTTGCCGCGTTGCAAAGTAACAGCCCCCGCGGCTTGAGCGGTGAAAAATAACCGAAGATAAAACCGCGTTATAACCACCCCGTCAGGCTACGCCTGCCACCCCTCCAAGGAGGGGAATTTTCGGGCGGCAGGTTGCCGCCCCTACGGCCTTCGGCAGGATTCAGGTTTTAGGATTGAGGATTTAGGAAGGGAAGAAAATTGTCGTGCCGTCCTTTTCCTGAAACCTAAATCCTAAAACCTGCGGCGCTTCGCGCCGCTGTGCGTCCCTTACAGCGTATTATACTCCAACCGCGTAATTTTCAAAAATACACATCTTGCCTTTTTACCGGTTTTTTTGGTATACTGTATATTATACGACAGTATTCTCACTGCCCGCGCAGATTTACACCGGGAGGTCCATACAATGACACAGCCCCTAACCCCCATGATGCGCCAATATATGCACATAAAAAATCAGCACAAGGACCACATCCTGTTTTATCGGCTCGGCGATTTTTACGAGATGTTCTTTGATGACGCGCTGCTGGCCTCAAAGGAGCTTGAGCTTACGCTGACCGGGCGGGACTGCGGCATGGAAGAGCGCGCCCCGATGTGCGGTGTGCCGCATCACAGCGCGGAAGGCTATATCGCGCGGCTGATACGAAAAGGCTACAAAGTCGCTATCTGTGAGCAGATGGAGGACCCCGCCGCCGCCAAGGGCGTGGTTTCGCGCGAGGTTGTGCGCGTTGTTACTCCCGGTACGCTCATGGAAACCGGCCTGCTGGAGGAGGATACAAACAATTTCCTCTGCTGTATCTGCTTGGAAGAAAGCGGCTGCGGCATGGTGTTCGCGGACATCTCCACCGGGGAGATGAATTTGATTGAGCTTGACGGCAATTCCGACAGTGCAATTATAGGCGAGCTGGCGCGGTATATGCCCCGCGAAGTCATCTTCAATCCGGATTTCCTTTCACGCGCGGGCGTCGCAAAATATATGCGCGAAAAGCTTTTTTGCACTGCCGACCTTATAGATGCCGAAAGCTTCGCCCCGCATACGGCAAGCTCACGCATTGAAGCGCATTTCGGCAAGACCCCCGACGCGCTCGGGATGGGCGGGAAACCGCTGGCGCTCCGTGCGGCGGGCGCACTGCTTAAGTATCTGGGCGATACGCAAAAAACAGGGGTAGAGCGGCTGATCGGCGTGAATGTAGTGGAGGAAAGCCGCTATATGGCGCTGGACATAAGCGCGCGGGCGAACCTGGAGCTTTTGCGCACGGTAAATCGCGGCGAGCGGCGCGGGAGCCTGCTCTGGGTGCTGGACCGCACAAAAACCCCGATGGGCAAGCGCCTTATCAAAGCTTGGATCGGCCAGCCGCTTCTCAGCCCGCCGGAAATAGAAAAGCGGCTGAACGCAGTGGAAGAGCTTTTTAAAAGCGAGCTGCTGCTCTCGGAGCTGATGGATGGGCTTTCGGGCGTGTTTGACATTGAGCGGCTGACAACGCGCATTGTGTACGGCAGCGCAACGCCCCGCGAATATAAAACGCTTGAGCAGGCAATCGGGTTTTTCCCTGCGCTAAGGGGCAAGCTTTTACAGGTTAAATCGCTGCTGCTTAAAAATATCTGCGGTGATATTGACGAACTCGCTGACGTAGGAAAGCTTCTCGCCGACAGCTTGATGGATGAGCCGCCGGTAAGTACAGCGGACGGCGGTGTGATCCGCGGCGGTTATGACAGTGAGCTTGACGGGCTGCGCGCGCTCATGAAAAACGCGCGGGGCTACCTTGCGCAAATGGAGTCGGCGGAGCGCGAAGCCACAGGCATTAAAAACCTGAAAATAAAATACAACAAAGTCTTCGGTTATTTTTTAGAGGTCACAAGCTCATACCAAAGCCTCGTCCCCGAACGCTACATACGCAAGCAGACGCTGGTAAACTGCGAGCGGTATTTCACCCCGGAGCTTAAAGAGCTGGAGGAAAAAATCCTGACCGCAAACGCCAAAGCCACCGCTATTGAAGCGCGGCTGTTTGAAGACGTCCGAAAAAAAGTCACTTTGCAGCTCCACAGGATCCAGCGAACGGCAACGGCAATCGCGCGGCTGGACGTGCTTTGCTCCTTCGCGCGGGTATCCTTGGACAACCGGTACACAAGGCCGTCTGTAAACACGGGAAGCGCGGTAAGCATACGCAGCGGCCGCCATCCCGTGGTCGAGCTTCTTTTGGAGGGCGCGCCCTTTGTCCCGAACGACACGGAGCTGGACACCGCCGCCAATCAAATCGCTGTGATAACCGGGCCGAATATGGCGGGTAAATCCACATATATGCGCCAGACCGCGCTGATTGTACTGATGGCGCAGATCGGCTGTTTTGTCCCCGCGGCAGGCGCGGATATCGGCGTGGTGGACGGGATTTATACACGCATAGGCGCGTCCGACGACCTTACCTCCGGGCAGTCCACGTTTATGGTGGAAATGCGCGAGGTCGCGCAGATACTGCGCAGTGCCACATCAAAGAGCCTTCTAATCCTCGATGAAATCGGGCGCGGCACCTCCACCTACGACGGCATGAGCATCGCGCGCGCGGTTTTGGAATACATCGCGGACACAAAACGCCTGGGCGCGAAAACACTGTTCGCGACCCATTACCACGAGCTTACTTCCATGGAAAACGACATCCCCTGCGTGAAAAACTACAACACGGCTGTAAAAAAGCACGGCGAGGACATCACGTTCCTGCGAAAAATCGTGCGCGGCGGCGCGGACGACAGCTACGGTATCGAGGTGTCAAAGCTGGCGGGCATCCCCACTGTGATTGTAAAACGCGCCAGGCAGATACTCGGGGACCTGGAAAAATCGCGCCCGGTAAGGGACGGGAAGCTTAAAGTCAAGAAAATATCGGAAATGCCGGAGGAAATGCAGATAGCCTTCCCGCAGAAAAGCGAAGCAGAGCAGGCGCTGGAAAAGCTGGACCCGAACACGCTCACGCCGATCGAAGCGCTGACAGCCCTGTTCGACTTAAAGGGGAAATTGAGATAAAGCAGGTGAACTGTTGAAGGAAATAACCGTCGGCGCAAATGACGCGGGGCAGAGGGCGGACAAGTTTTTGCGCAAGGCACTGCCCTCGCTGCCTGTTTCCATGCTGTACAAGGCACTGAGGACAAAGCGGATAAAGCTGTGCGGAAGGCGGCTTGACCCGTCGGACAAGCTTTGTGCGGGCGATGTTTTGTCTGTCTATCTGAGTGACGAATTCTTCACGCCGCCTCCGCTCCCGTTTTTGGCTGCGCCGCCGAATGTGCGCGTGGTTTACGAGGATGAAAACATCCTGCTGGCGGACAAGCCCCCCGGGCTTGTGGTGCATGAGGACAACGAAGGCTCCCGCGATACGCTTATCGGCCGCATCCTGCGGTATCTCTACGAGCGCGGCGAATTTGACCCATACGCGGAAAACGGCTTTGCGCCCGCGCTTTGCAACCGTATCGACCGAAACACCGGCGGGATTGTCATCGCCGCCAAAAATTTTGAATCACTGCAAATACTCAGCGAAAAAATAAAACAGCGCGAAGTCAAAAAGCTTTACCTATGCCTGGTACACGGCACGCCTGAACCGAAAAAGGGCTTGCTGAAAGGCTGGCACACCAAGGACGGGACGGTAGTTTCAATTACGCGGCATGAGCGCCCCGGCGCAAAAACCGCCCTGACAAAATATCGGGTATTGCGCGAGGATGGAGAATTTTCACTGCTGGAGGTAGAGCTTCTCACAGGGCGCACGCACCAGATACGCGCGCATCTGGCGTCTATCGGGCATCCGATTGCCGGCGACGCGAAGTACGGGAAAACGAAAACCCCCGGCCATAAATTCCAGGCGCTGTATTCCTACAAGCTCACGTTTTTGCCCGGTGAGGGGGACGGGCGGCTCGCCTACTTAGCGGGCAGGACGTTTACAGCGGAGAATGTGCCTTTTTTAAGTAATCAAAGAGGTGGAACAAAAAATGAATAAACTCAACAATTTCAGCGAAATAACAGCCGCGCATATACTGCACGCCGCCGCGCAGTTCGGCACGCCGCTTTATTTGTACGATGAGCGGCTGATCGCGCAAAAATGCGCCGCGCTTACCGCCATGCCCAATGCCTTCGGCATTACGGTAAGATACGCCATGAAGGCGAATTCCAACCGCACGCTGCTTAAAATAATCGCCTCGCATGGCCTGTTATTTGACGCAAGCTCCCTGAACGAAGCGCGCCGCGCGCATCTGGCGGGGGCCTCTTACAAGGATATCATCCTAACAACCCAGGAATTTCCCGACGGGGATGATTTAGCCGACCTAAAGCGTATGATGCTTGCGGGGATGAAGTACAACGCCTGTTCACTCAGCCAGCTTTATAACATCGGTACTTTCGCGGCGGAAAATGAGATAAAGCTTGCGGTGCGCGTACATCCCGGCACAGGCTCGGGGGAATCCGCCACGAGAAATACGGGGGACGAATACTCCTGCTTCGGCATACATCTTTCAGATATCCCGGCGGCTACTGCTTATGCGGACAGGCTTGGCATTATCTTGGACCATGTCCATGTTCACATCGGCTCCGGCGCAAGCCCCGAAGCTTGGCGGAGCAATATTGATTTAGAGCTTGAAATCCTCGAAAAACATTTCCCGAAAGCCGCTGTAATAAGCTTCGGCGGCGGCCTGAAAGAAGCGCGTATGCCGGACGAAAAGCCCGCCGATATTCAAATGCTGGGCGAGTACGCAAAAGCAAAAATCGCGGATTTCCACAAAAGAATAGGGCGGAAGCTCCATATGGAAATTGAGCCGGGGACATATGTGGCGGCGAATGCCGGATACGCGGTGACGCGGGTAATCGACAAGAAAAAAAACGGCGGCGGGCTTAATTTTATAATTTTGGACGGCGGCATGGAAATCAACACACGGCCGCTGCTGTACGGCTCCCGCCACCCCTTTTATGTTATAAGCAAAAACGGCGCGCTCCTTTCATCCGAGTTTACCGAAACCGCAGGCGATAATCTCTATGAAGCCGTAATTGTGGGCAAGTGCTGCGAAGCAGGTGATTCACAGTGCCTTGACGCGGACGAGGTCAATATCCCGCGAAAAATGGCACAGCCGGAGCGCGGGGATATCGTCGTAATAGGCGGCACGGGCGCGTATTGCTCGAGTATGTCGCCCATGAACTACAATTCCCATACGCAGGTGCCGGAGGTTCTGCTAACAGCAGACGGAAGCTTGCGGCTCATACGCAAGCGCCAGACGCTGGAGCAGATGCTGGAAAATGAAATGTAGGGAAAATTGACTTCATTGCCGGAATGTGGTAAAATATTTGCATTGAATAAGGGAGGGGAAAATTATGGAAAATCGTATGCTTACGCTTAACAACGGTGTGGAGATACCGCAGCTCGGGCTGGGCGTGTTCCGATCCGAACCCGGTGCGGAAACCGCCTACGCCGTTTCCTGCGCGCTGGAGGCGGGCTACCGCCATATCGACACCGCCGCGGCATACCGCAACGAAAAGGATGTCGCGCAGGGGATCAAAGACAGCGACGTGCCGAGAAGTGAGATTTTCATCACATCAAAGCTTTCTACCGAGGATATCAGGGCGGGCAATGCACAGGAAGGCGCCAAGCGCTCACTCGGGAATCTTCAGACCGATTATATCGACCTGTACTTGATCCACTGGCCATGCCCCGGCTATGCCAAAGCGTATGAAACGCTGCAGCGCCTGTATGAGGAAAAGAAGTTCCGCGCGGTGGGGGTCAGCAACTTTGAAGTGAAGCATTTGGATGACCTGGAGGCACGCGGCTTTGTGACGCCCGCGGTCAACCAAATTGAGCTTCACCCGACCTTCCGCCAAAAAACCGTCAAGCCCTACAGCGAAGGGAAGGGTATCCTGATCGAAGCCTGGAGCCCATTGGGCGGGCGGGATTTCCTGCTGGTGGACCATCCTGTTATTGCGGGGATCGCGCAAAAGCATGGAAAAACCGGCGCGCAGATACTTATCCGCTGGCATATTGAGGACGGGAATATCGTAATCCCGAAATCCGTGAAAAAGGACCGCATTAAAGAAAACGCCGATGTATTCGGTTTTGCGTTGGATGCGGAGGATATGGCGAAAATCGCGGCTATGGATACAGGCAGGCGCAGTTATTGGGACCCGAACCGCTGGGAATAAAAAACTTATGGGGCTGTTGCAACAGCCCCATTTCATTATGCCCATAAATTATCCGGGTACAGCCCGGATTTTACTTTTTGCGCAATCGCATCGCATACCCCGGCCTTATCCTCCCTGTAGGTCACGCCGTACCATTTGTCACCGCTTGGGAGGACTTTCACGTGCGCTTTCCCCGCGCGGACAAGCCCGCCCACAATGACCGGGACATAGAACTCCGCCTTCATCGGGTCGGGCGGTACTTCCTCGCTGAGAAATTTCGGGAAGGCTATTTCGATCTCATCCATCATCGCCGCAGGGAACCCCCAGAAATTCATGGAAACAATTTTATCGTCCGCCAGCGCCGCCCACGAAGCGCCGCCGTCCTCGGAAAATTTGATCCCGTCGGGGAAGGGGCGGATCATCGTGCGCTCGGCAATATCGGAAAGGCAACCGCCGCTGTCAACCTCACAGACACCGCGCGCGACATGACCATGCTCCGTTACGGTGTTTTTCAACAGGTACCCCGCCATTGAGTATTGTTCACGGGCGGGCCGCTCCGCGCTTTGTACAAGATAATCGTAAATCAGCTTAAACGCTTCCGGCCCATAATAATCGTCGGCATTGATGACCGCAAACGGGCCGTCTAGCAGATTTTTCGCGCACAGCACCGCCTGCCCCGTCCCCCAGGGCTTTTCGCGGCCTTTGGGTACAGAAAAGCCCTCCGGTATGCCGTTTAGCCGCTGGACAGCGTACGCGGTGTCCATATGCGCCGAAATCCTTTTGCCGATTGTTTCCCTGAAATCCTTTTCAATCGCTTCCGATAAAATAAACACCACGCGCACGAAGCCCGCGCGCTTTGCGTCATAAACCGAATAATCCACGATAATCTCGCCGTTCCCGCCGACAGGGTCGATTTGCTTCAGGCCGCCGTAGCGGCTGCCCATGCCTGCCGCCATAACGATTAGTGCAGGTTTTTTTTGCATCGTATCACCCATCCTTTTGTAAATTATGCTTTTGTGAATTTAAGTTTACCACAAATTTTGGAAGTAGGGAACACTTTTATACTTTGGAAGTTAATTGTAGTGCAGGTTTTGCAGTTGCCGAGAATTTGAAGTAAAAAAATTGCGCCTACAATATGCCCGTTTCTTATTGTAGCTTTGCACAGCCCAACCGCTCAAGCCGCGGGGGCTGTTACTTTGCAACGCGGCAAAGTAACCAAAACGCGTCGGGGAGACCCCGGACCCCCGCTACGACAAATCGCATAGATTTGTGCCCTTCATCGCGCACGTCAAAAGCATAGCCCTATAATCCGCCCAATCGCTCAGCCGAGCCAAGCTCCAGGGCTTGAACGCGAAAAAAGGTATTAGGAAAAAAAGATATTTGAAGACTTTTTCCGCTGTTATTACGTGCGCGGCTTTGTGCCTGGCGCCGCTCTTTCCTTTAGGTTTATGCCTACTTGTCTTTGCGGATTTGTGTCTATAATATCTACAATGCATTGTGAAGGTTTAAAAAGCGGGGGAAAATATATAATATGCTTTTTTTCTTATTATCTTTTTCCCCGCGCCCAGCATTTGAGCCTCGCAAGGCGAAAGCGGAAGGCAGATGTATCGTGTTGGTTGTAATAGACATGTCGTTCTGGCAAGTGTGGATTCTTCGATTTCTGCGGGGGGTCGCGGGGGTTCTTAGGGGGCGAGTGGGGGCAGCGGCCCCCAGACCCCTAAGCCGCGTTTTTCTTTGTTACTTTCTTTTTGGCGGTGCAAAAAGAAAGTAAATAGCCGCGCTTCGTATTATACTAAAAAAATATCATCGGTGATGCACCACAATACATAGACGGGATTTGTGTAACCCGGCAACATCTTGTGCATGATTGGATGTCGGACGCGCTCCCTTGCCTTTTTAATGTTATATGCAAAAAATACGCACTTGATTTTGCTTTTATTACTGATATAATAATAAATACGTGGAGAATTGAGGGGAAAAGTGGTTTTTTGTCCCTGAATTTTAAGGAGGTGGGGAAATGCTGATAGGCGAGTATACCCATGCCCTGGACGCGAAGGGCCGTGTCAACTTCCCCGTAAAACTCCGGGAGGCGCTTGGGGGGCGTTTTTATATCACCAAAGGGCTTGACAACTGCCTTTTTGTCTACGGTGAGGATGAGTGGGAGGCACTGGCTGCACACGTGCGTAAGCTTCCGTTCGCAAAGGCAAAGGATGTCCAGCGTTTTTTCTTCGGCAGTGCCGGTGAAGCCGAGCCGGACAAGCAGGGGCGTGTCGGAATCCCGCAGAGCCTGCGTATCCACGCGGGGCTGGACAGGGAAGTTGTGATTGTCGGCGCGATGGTGCGCGCGGAAATTTGGGACAAACAGCGCTGGCAGGAGCGGCTGGACGGAATGTCCGCCGATTCTATCGAAGCCATCATCGACGATGTGGGCTTTTAGGCCATGGGGTACAATCACACACCCATCCTGTTAAGGGAATGTATAGATGCGCTTGCGGTGCGCCCGGACGGCATATATGTTGACGGGACCGCCGGCGGCGGCGGACACTCCGCGGAGATTGCGCGGCTGCTCACAACAGGCAGGCTGATTGCGATAGACAAGGACCCGTCAGCGGTAGAAGCCGCCGGTAAAAGGCTTGCGCCTTTTCCGTGCGCGGCGGTTGTACGGGGAGATTTTCGGGACATACCGGAAATTCTGGACAGTTTTAAAATCCCGTTTGCCGATGGGGTACTGCTGGATTTAGGCGTATCGTCACACCAGCTCGACGATGCGGCGCGCGGGTTTTCCTACCACCAAGACGCGCCACTCGATATGCGTATGGGCGGTGAGGGGATAAGCGCCCGCGATGTTGTAAACACCTACAGCGCACAGGACCTCGCACGTATTTTGAGAAACTACGGCGAGGAGCGGTTCGCAAAGCGTATCGCAAACGCGGTTATCCGCGAAAGGGAGAAATCCCCGATTGAAACTACGGCACAGCTCGCGGAGCTGATAAAATCCGCAATACCCGCCGCGGCAAGGCGTGAAGGCGGGCATCCCGCCAAACGCAGCTTCCAGGCGATACGCATTGAGGTCAACGGCGAGCTTGACAGCCTTTCGGGCTTCATGGACACAGCGCTTGCGGCTTTATCGCCTAAAGGGCGCCTCGCGGTTATCACATTCCACTCACTGGAGGACAGGATTGTGAGCCGTCATTTCGCACAGTGGCGCAAGGGCTGTGACTGCCCGCCCCATTTCCCCGTATGCGTATGCGGAAAACAGCCAAAGGTAAAAATCATATCGCGTAAACCGGTTACACCGTCGCAACAGGAGATTGAGCAAAACAACCGCAGCAGGAGCGCAAAGCTCAGGGTTGCGGAAAAAATATAGAGCTATAGGGGGAAACTGCCATGCAATACGCACAGAACACATCATCGGCATACGATCTTTCGGCATTTGAGGAAAGGCGGCGCGCCGAAAAGCCTTCTGTCAAGATGGTAAAGACGTCCCGCCGACGGCAGTTCCTGGCGACCTTGGTTACGCCCAAGAGCTTTTTTATGTACGCGGCGATAGTGATGACTGTGTGCTTCATTGTGTACAATAACGCGAAGCTGTCCGAACTTAATATTGAAATAAGCCAATATCAAAAAGAGCTGCGGGAACTGCACAGCAATTATGTCAAAATGGAAAGCCAGGCGGGTTCATCCATGTCGCCGAGGACGATCGCGCATACAGCAGAAAACACATTGGGGCTGGAGCGCATAGACAAGCACCGGGCGCATTATATCTATCTTTTCCGGGAGGACAGGATAGAGCTGGCGGATGAATCCAAAATGCCCGCCGACGGTATCACACAGCGCATAGCCGCCGCCGTCAGCGCCGCGAAGGAATATCTGTCCGCGCGGTGAATATGAATATTGTATAGAAGATAAACGCATCCCCACGGAGGGCATAATGACAAGCAATGCCTATACCCATAAAATTACTACAAGCAAAATGCGCGGACGTATGCTGATCATTATGCTCGGCATTTTTACCGTGGGCTTCGGGCTGCTTATCTACAGGCTCTTCTACCTACAGGTTATCAATGGCGAGGAATACCAGCGCATGGCGCTCCAGCAGCAGACGCGCTCAATTACATTAGGGGCAAACCGCGGTTCAATCTACGATACGAACGGGAATATTTTAGCCCAAAGCGCGACTGTCTGGAATGTGTGCGTTTCTCCCGCACAGCTCGACATGGAAAGCTTCGACACGGCTGCCGCCGCTTTGGCGGAGATCCTCGATGTGGAAAAATCCTTTATATTGGAACAGGCGGCGGACCGCGGCTCGTATTACAAAAGGATCAAACGGCGGATAGAGCGCGAGCTGATGGATCGGGTAGACGAGTACATAATCCAGAACAAGGTCCCCGGCGTTTTTTTTGAGGAGGACACCCGCCGTTATTATAAATATGGGAGCCTTGCGTCTACACTTCTGGGCTTTACAAATGCCGACAACCAGGGCGCGTATGGCCTTGAAGCGCGCTACGAGAGTATTTTAGCGGGTACCCCCGGTGTGGAGGTTTCCGCCAAGAACGCGCGCGGGCAGGAGATGAGCCGTATGTTCTCCCAGCGGTACGAGGCGCGGGACGGCAACAGCATCGTGCTGACTATAGACGAATCCATCCAGCATTTCTTAGAAAGGCACCTGCACACCGCGGTGGTTGAGCATAACATAAAAGCGCGCGCGTCGGGCATTGTCATGGACGTAAAGACAGGCGCGGTAATCGCAATGGCGACAAAACCCGATTTTGACCCCAACGACCCGTACACGCTCTCCCCTGCCGATCAAAGCATACTTGACGAAGGCTTTGAGCCCGGCACCGAGGAATACCAGAAAAAGCGCACGGAGCTTTGGTACGGCCAGTGGCGCAATAAAGCCATCTCCGACCCGTATGAGCCGGGTTCTGTCTTTAAAATCGTAACGGCGGCGGCGGCGGTGGACAGCCGCAAGGTTTCACTCAACGACCACTTCTATTGCAGCGGCGTGGTGGATGTTTCCGGCGTGGAAATACACTGCTGGCGGCGTACAGGCCACGGCCAGCAGGATTTCACCACGGGGATGCAAAATTCCTGCAACCCTGTGTTTATCGCGCTGGGCCAGCGCATGGGCGGGCCGGCGCTGTTTAACTATATGCAAAACTTCGGGCTGCACAGCCGCACCGGCATAGACCTGCCGGGGGAAGCCAACAGTATTTATATGCCGCTGAACCTCCTTTCAAAGGAAGGCATGGTAGAGCTGTCGTCCACATCCTTCGGGCAGAGTACAAAGCTCACCCCGATCCAGATGATCACGGCGGCTTCGGCGGCGGTCAACGGCGGAAAGCTCATGCAGCCGTATTTGCTCAAGCAGGTACTCGACCCCGCGGGAAATGTTTTAAGCACAACACAGCCTGTCATGCGCCGCCAAGTCATATCGGAGGAGGCTTCCTCGACTGTCCGCGGTCTTGTAGAGGCTGTTGTAGCGGACGGTTCGGGGCGGCATTCCGCGATACCGGGCTTCCGCATCGGCGGCAAAACGGGGACATCGCAAAAGCTTGACCAGGAAGGCGACGAGCATATTTTGTCCTTTGTCGGGTTTGTCCCCATGGAGGACCCGCAATACGCGGTCCTTGTTATGCTCGACGAGCCTTACCTGCCCGGGGAAACCGCATACGGTTCAACAATCGCGGCGCCGGTTGTCGGCGCGATTATAACCGATATGCTCCATTACGCGGGGTACGAGCCGCAGTTTACCGAGCAGCAGCTCGCCGAGCGCGAGGTTTCCGTCCCCGACCTTATGGGCGAAAAACCGCACGAGGCACAGGCAAAGCTCACCTCGCTGAGCTTACAGACCAGGATAATCGGCATGGGCGGCACGGTAATCCGCCAGATACCGCTCAGCCAAAGCGTCATGCCGAAGGGCGGCACGGTGTTCCTCTACACCGATGAGGAGGACCTGCGCGATGATATAATCGTCCCTGTCCTTGTGGGCCTGTCGGCAATGGAGGCCAACAGGCTGCTTACAGACAGCGGGCTGAATGTAAAACTGGAAGGTACAATTTTGGACGGTGTACCGATGGTGGTAACAGAACAATGGCCGCTGCCGGGTACGCAGGCAGGTACGGGCGATATTGTGGTAATTACCTTACAGCAGGCAGATTAGTATTTAGGAGACCCGGGTTATGACACTTTACAAGCTTCTGGACGGCATAGCTTTTGAAAGCGGTGCCGCGGATACCGAAATCGGCGCGATCACCTGTGATTCACGGCAGGTGGAGCGCGGCAGCTTATTCTTCTGCCAAAAGGGCGTGAAGCTTGACGGGCACGACCACGCCGCAAAAGCTTTGGAGATGGGCGCCGCCGCTGTTGTGGCACAGCGCGACCTCGGGATAAAAAATCAGATTATAGTCCCCGATACGCGTGAGGCCTGGGGATACGCCTGTGCCAATTACTTCGGCAATCCCGCAAAAAAGCTGAAGCTGATGGGCGTTACGGGGACAAACGGCAAAACAAGCACAACCTATATCATGAAGCAGATCCTCGAAGCGGCGGGGAAGAAAACCGGGCTGATCGGCACGATCCAAAACGAAATTTCCGACATGATAATCCCCGCAAAGCATACCACGCCCGACCCGTTCCAGCTCCACGCGATGTTCAGCCGTATGCTGGCGGCGGGATGCGAATATGTAGTAATGGAGGTTTCGTCCCACGCGCTGGACCAAAAGCGGCTGGCGGGATGTTATTTTACCGCCGCTGTCTTTACAAACCTTACACAGGACCACTTGGATTATCACGGCACGATGGAAAGCTATTACAACGCGAAAAGGCTGCTGTTCGATATGTGCGGCACCGCGGTAATTAACCTGGACGATGCATACGGCAAAAGGCTTCTCGAAGAAATAAGCTGCCCTGCCCGCACGTTTTCCTGCGGGGACGATGCCGCCGCCGACTTCGCCGCAAAAAATATAAGGTTCACCGCGCGGCAGTCCAGCTATGTAACCTTTCACAACAGCATTTTGCACAAGTCAATCATCCCGATGCCCGGTATGTTCAACGTATCCAACGCGCTTGCCGCAACCGCCGCCTGTGAAGCGGCAGGGATCCCGACAGAAGACATAACGAAAAGCTTGCCGGGATGCCGCGGCGTGCCCGGGCGGATGGAGATACTGGAAACCGACACCCCCTACACCGTCATACGGGAATACGCGCACTCCCCGGACAGCCTGGAGAAAATGCTCACGGCGGTGAAGGCTTTCGCGCCGGCGCGCGTGGTCGTGCTGTTTGGCTGTGCGGGCAACCGCGACAGGACAAAGCGCCCGCAAATGGCAGGGGCCGCCGCAAAGCACGCGGATTTCTGCATCCTAACCTCCGACAACCCGCGCGACGAGGACCCGCAGCGTATCATAGACGACGCGCTCCCCGGGTTCAAGCCCTACCGCACGCCCCATAAAGTCATCGCGGACCGTTACGACGCGATCCGCTGGGCGCTGGAAAACAGCCGCCCGGACGACGTTCTGGTGCTTGCCGGGAAAGGCCACGAGGATTACCAGGTGCTGGATTACGGCACGATCTTCTTTGACGAGAAGGTGATAGTGGCGGAGCTGTTGGCGAAGATTTATGGGGAGAAGTGAAGGTGCCAATATGAACCTCTCCTACCACGACATAGCCCGCGCGGTTGGCGCGGCGTATAACGGCACGGAGGGCACGGCTTCCCGTATTTCCACCGATTCGCGGGACATAACGCCGGGCTGTGTGTTTATCGCGCTGGAGGGCGAGCGCTTTGACGGGCATGACTACGCCGCAAAAGCGCTTGAGCTGGGCGCGGCGCTCGCCGTTGTTTCAAAACCCGTAAACGCCCCGCCGGAGCGGCTCATTTGCGTCCCGGACACCCGCTGCGCCTTGCTTGATATCGCGCATCTGCATCGGATGGGACTGGACGTTAAAGTAGTCGGGATTACAGGCAGCGTCGGCAAAACTACAACGAAGGAATTTACCGCCTGTGTGCTGGAAGCCGGTTTCAACACGCTGAAAACTGAGCAGAATTTAAATAATGAGGTCGGGCTTTCCCATACGCTTTTCCGCCTGGATTCAATGCATAGGGCGGCTGTGCTGGAAATCGCGATGGACGGCCCCGGGCAGATCGCGCCGCTGAGCCGCGCCGCCGCGCCGCATATCGCAGTCGTGACAAAAATCGGCGTGACGCATCTTGAAAAAATGGGGACGCGGGAAAACATCCGCGATGAAAAGCTTTCGATCCGCGCGGGGCTGGCGGACGGCGGTGTTTTGATCCTAAACGGCGACGACCCGCTCCTGCGCGGTTTTAAGGACGCGCGGCTTAAAATCATCACCTATGGGCTTGAAAACGAAAGCTGTGATGTATACGGCACGGGGCTTCATGAAGCTTCATCCGGCACAGCGTTCCGGATTCATTATCGTGGTGGGATTTATGACGCGCACATCCCCGCTTTGGGGGGGCATAACGCTTCAAACGCGCTTGCGGCTTTCGCGGCGGGGGTTTCGGCGGGTATCAGCCCGCAAAACGCCGCCCGCGCACTGGGCGCCTATTCACCCGCCGGGATGCGCCAGCGCCGCCGTGAACACGCGGGTTTTACCGTTATAGAGGACTGCTACAACGCCGGTCCCGATTCTATGGAGGCCGCGCTGAAAACACTGGCGGGTATGCGGTGCCGAGGCGCGGGGAAAAAGATCGCGGTGCTTTCCGATATGCTTGAGCTTGGCCCGGACGAAGAAAAATTCCACGCGGACATCGGCGTACTGGCGGCAAAGCTCGGCATTGACTATCTGCTGTGTACGGGGAAATTATCGGCGGCATATGCCGAAGGCGCAAAAAAAGCCGGGATGAAAAACGCGCTTCACTTTTCCGAAAAGGATGAGCTGTTCGGTTATCTGAAAGGCATCCTAAACACGGGCAGTATCGTATGGTTTAAAGCCAGCCGCGGCATGAAGCTGGAAACCGTGATGGAAAGATTGTATAACGAGATTTAAATATAGAAAGGGCGGATGGTTGCAATGGCGGATATGCCTATGGTTGCTTCGGCTGTGATCGGCTTTGGGATAACGGCGGTACTCGGTATCTGGCTGGTGCCGCTGCTGCGCAAGCTCAAATACGGGCAGACGATTTTAGATATCGGCCCGTCATGGCATAAACATAAGCAGGGCATCCCGACAATGGGCGGGATTATGCTCGTTGGCGGAATTGCGGCGGGGATAATAGCCGGGCTGGCAATCATCGAAGGGTCGGACACGCCGCTTTCGCAGGTTGACCTCATGCGTGTGGTTATGGGGATATTGATGGCGGCGGCATTCGGGCTGATCGGCTTCACGGACGATTATATCAAGGTCGCGAAAAAGCGCAACCTCGGGCTTACCGCAAGGCAGAAGCTTATGGGTATGTTCGTGGTGGCGGGGCTGTATTTGCTGGGGCTTTATGTCGCGGGGGATACTTCTACAATCGTGTTTGTGCCTTTTCTCGGTCAGTGGGATTTTGGGCTGTTTTATTATCCCGCCGCGATGCTCGGGATCGTGTTTATGGTCAATGTGGTAAACTTTAATGACGGTGTAGACGGGCTTTGCTCGTCCGTGACATTCGTGGTCTGCATGGGGGTCATGGCGCTTTCCGCGCTCCTGCATTTTTCGGGGATGAGTATGTTTGCGGCGGCTGTTGCGGGCGGGTGCCTGGGGTTCCTTGTATGGAATTACAACCCCGCGAAAATTTTCATGGGGGACACGGGCTCGTTCTTTTTGGGCGGCTGTGTGGTCGCAATGGGCTTTGGCCTGGGGCTTCCGGTATACCTGGGATTATTGGGCATAATATACATTATTGAAGGCGTAAGCGTGATGATCCAAATGATGTATTTTAAAGCGACGCGCCGCCTGACAGGCACGCCGAAGCGATTATTTAAGATGACGCCGATCCATCATCATTATGAGATGCTGGGCTGGAGCGAGGGCAAGATCGTCGCTGTGTTTTCGGCCGTGCAGCTTTTGTTCTGCGGGCTGGCGGTTTATGCAGCTATGAGGCTCTGAGTGATGACTTTGTCATCACTCCTTATGGGGGGTATCCAATACCCCCCATATTCCCCCCGGTTCCGCGCCCGTTGCGCGGGTTAAGGAAACCTTCGGCGAAATGAATTCGCCTTCGGGGAATTACGAACACCGTAATTTTTTGCTTTGTCTACACTCTGAGGCTCTAATCAAGGAAAGATAAGGGGGCGGCGTTTTGACATACGCGCAAGGGCAGCAGGAGGGGCGCAAACGTATACGGCTTGGGCTGTTTAATTTTAAAGAAGGCGGCATGGATCTGACCTTCCTGATACTTGTGTTCCTTTTGCTTACAATCGGGCTTGTTATGCTTTTTTCCGCAAGCTACGCCGATGCTTTTGTAAGGCGGGGCGGCGACAGCTTTTATTTTATATCGCGACAGCTTATTTTCGCGGTGATCGGGATTGTCGCGATGCTCGCAATCTCCACCTTTAATTATAAAGTGCTGGAGCGGTTCGCGTATCTTATTTTAGCAATAACGGTCTTTCTGCTTATTGTGGTTGTGCTGTATGGATTTGTCGTAGGCGGCGGGCGCTCACGCAGGTGGATTGATTTGGGCTTCATAACCTTCCAACCGTCGGAGATTGCGAAATTCGCCTTGGTGATACTTTTTGCCCGGATGATAAACGCAAACTACGATCAAATGCATACATTCCGCCGCGGTATCTTTCCGTTTCTTATGGCGATGGGACTGCTGGCGGGGCTGATGATGCTTCAGCCGCATCTTTCCGGCACGCTGATAATCCTGTCCATCGGCGCGATCATGATGGTTATCGGCGGCGCAAACTTAAAATGGTTCGGGCTGGCGGCAATCGCGGGGGCTGTGCTGCTGGGTTTGGTTGTAATGATCCCCGGCGTTATCAGCTACGCCACGGTGCGCATAGAATATTGGCAGCACCCGGAGCTGGACCCGCGCGGACACGGTTTTCAGATTTTGCAGTCACTTTACGCGATCGGGTCGGGCGGGCTGATGGGGACGGGCATCGGGATGTCCCGCCAGAAATATCTCTACTTGCCCGAGCCCCAAAACGATTACATCTTTTCGATAGTCGCGGAGGAGCTTGGTTTTGTCGGCGCATCGCTGATTTTGCTGCTGTTCGCGCTGCTGGTATGGCGCGGCTTTGTCATCGCGATGCGGTGCCGCGACCGCTTCGGCTCACTGGTTGCGGTGGGGCTGACAACGCAGGTGGGCATCCAGACGCTGCTGAACATAATGGTTGTGACAAACACAATCCCAAGCACAGGCATCTCCCTGCCGTTTTTCTCATATGGCGGCACGGCGCTGTGTATGCTGCTGGCGCAGATGGGCGTGGTGCTTTCGATATCGCGCCAGACGACGATGGAGAAGGCGTAGGGGGTTCGGATTATTTATTTTAGCGGGGGCTTTAAGATGAAGGATTATACAATAAGGGAAGCAACCATTGAGGATTTAATAGATGCCGCAGCTCTCATTTGGGAAGTATTCATTGAATTTGAAGGCACGGATTATTCCGAAGAAGGGTTAACATTCTTTAAAAGCGGATTAAAATACGAAACCATGAAAGACCGCTTGCTTAAGGATGGGCAAAAAATGTGGCTCTGCTGCGACGGAGATAGAATAATAGGTGTAATCAGAGCCAGACAGCCTTGCCATATAAACTTGCTGTTTGTGAAAAAAGAATACCATAGAAAAGGCATAGCCCGTGCCTTATTTGGTGTAATGAAAGAACATTATAAACAAGCAGGTTCGTATTCCGAAGTTACTGTAAATTCATCCCGTTACGCAGTTGAAGCTTATCGCAGATTAGGGTTTGTTGAAACTGATACAGAACAGATGAGCGATGGTATTCGTTATACACCTATGGAGTACATCATATAATCATTCTACTGCTGCCGTATCCGGCATCCATTCACAATGCTATTTTTATTAGAAATGAAATAACACAAAAATAACCGGAGAGCATAAACCATAGCGGGGGTGAAAAGAGCTTGAAGTTTGAATGGGATAAAAAGAAAAATGAAATTAACATAGCAAAGCATAAGGTATCTTTTGAAGATGCGGAAAGCGTTTTTCAAGATAGCTTTGCTGTTTATCTTGATGACGATGAACATTCAGATGATGAAGAGCGCTTTATTATAATCGGGATATCGGATACCCTTTACCGAGAGCTTTATGTTTGTTATTGTCTTCGGGGTAAAGAAAACGAAATAACCCGAATAATATCAGCGCGAAAAGCAAGCAGACAGGAAATCATACTATATCGGGAGGGTTTAAAATGATGAGAGAATTAACCGCCGAAGATTTTAAGAGGGCAAAGAAAAACCCGTTTTATGAGAAATTAATCAAGGAAGTTGTAGTGCCTGTCCGCCGTGAGGATTATGCAATATTTGAAGAAATTGCAAAGATGAACGACGAAACACCTGAATCAGTTATGAAACGCTGTTTGAAAATGGCGGCAAAAGAATTACAAGAACACGACTGATAGAAAAGTGATAAGCGGAGAAATCAATATGAAAATTCTATTCGCCTGCGGCGGAAGCGGCGGCCATATATACCCGGCGCTTGGCATTGCCGACACAATAAAAAAACAGCACAAACACGCCGAGATACTCTTCGCCGGGAACCCGGACGGTATGGAGGCGCGCCTTGTGCCGGAGGCGGGCTATGCCTTCGCACCAATCCGCGTGCAGGGCTTCCCGCGGCGACTGAGCCTTGAAAATATAAAGCGTAATATACGGGCGGCGGCGCTGCTGCTGAAATCCGGCGCGGCGGCGCGGAAGATTGTGTCCGGCTTCTGCCCCGATGTGGTGGTCGGCACCGGCGGGTATGTCAGCGGACCGATTCTGCGCGCGGCGGCAAAATTAGGCTTTAAAACCGTCACGCATGAATCAAACGCGTTCCCCGGTGTTACGACAAAGCTTCTCGCGCGGTATGTAGATAAAGTTTTGCTGTCCGTGGAGGAAGCAAAACAGCACCTCCCGCAAAATCGGGAATATATCGTCACCGGCACGCCGATCCGCCAGGAGATTTTATTCATAGACCGCGCACAGGCACGCAAAAAGCTTGGCGTAGGCAGCCGTTTGTGCCTGCTGTCCATCGGCGGGAGCTTGGGCGCCGCGCCTGTAAACGAAGCTGTCGCCGGTGTGATGGGGCATTTTCAGGGGCGTGGGGTTTTGCATCACATACACGCCACCGGGGAAAGGGGCTGGGCATCGTTCCAATCCCTGCTTGAGAAAAACGGCGTAGCCCCCGGTGACGCGCACATGGATATACGGGAGTACATTTACGATATGCAGGACTGCCTTGTAGCCGCCGACCTTGCGATAACAAGATGCGGCGCGGTCACTTTGGCGGAGCTTCAGTGTACGGGCAAGCCCTCAATTTTGATCCCGTCGCCGTATCTCGCGGAAAACCACCAATATCACAATGCCATGGTCCTTGCAAACAAAAACGCCGCGATTGTCATTGAAGAAAAAGATTTGAGCGCGGAAAAGCTCTGCCGCCTTATCGAAGAGCTTGCAAATGACCCCGACGAGCTTGCCAACTTAGGCAAAAACGCCGCTTCCCTAGCGGTTATAGACGCCAACCGCCGCATCTGTGATGAGATTTACGATTTAATCGGGAAGTGACAAACCGGCATTAACTAATTTTTCCTGTGTATCATTGCCGGCGCCTCTGACAATACTTTTAATAGAGATGTATTACATCATCTTTAAAGGGGCGCCTGTATGATTAACAAAGTCGAGATCTGCGGTGTGAACACCGCCAAGCTGAAAGTGCTTAAGGAAGCGGAAAAAGTGGAGCTTCTAAAAAAATATAAGGCGGGCGACCGGTCCGCCAGGACAGCGCTTGTCAACGGGAACCTGCGCCTTGTCCTCAGTGTCGTGCAAAAATTCACCAACCGCGGTGAGAATTTGGACGACCTTTTTCAGGTCGGCTGTATCGGGCTTATTAAATCTATCGACAATTTTGACATAAGCCAGAACGTGCGGTTTTCTACGTACGCAGTCCCGATGGATGTACAAAGGGGAAACAAGCAAAAAATTACACAAAAAACATCATCGCAATACGGTACACGATAAAAGCCGCCGCCCACGCGATTACGCATTGCAGTAAAACCACCCGCGCGGCTGAAACCGCCGAGCCCAACTCCCTGCGCATTGCCGCAACCGCCGCGATGCATGGTGTGTAAAGCAATGTGAAGACAAGAAAACCAAGCGCGGCAGGCGGCGTGAAGATTCCGCCAAGGGCGTCCGGCAAAGCGGATACGGCATTGCCTGTAAGCACAGCCAGCGTGCTGACCACCGCCTCCTTTGCCGCAAAGCCTGTGATCAGCGCTGTTGCCGCGCGCCATTCCCCGAAGCCCAGCGGCGCAAACAGCGGCGCGATGAACCGCCCGAGCGTCCCGAGAAGGCTGAAAGCGCTGTCCTCCACCATCACAAACTGATAATTGAATGAGCCTAAAAACCAAATAACAACCGAGGCGAGCAGGATAACCGTACACGCCCGACGGATAAAATCCCACGCCTTGTCCCGCATTAACATTAGCACGCTTTTTACTGAGGGCATCCGGTAGCCGGGCAGTTCAATCATGAAGGGGGAAAGGTTTTCGCGCGGTGTGAATTTGTTAAGGGCCGCCCCGCATAAAAGCCCCGCTGCCATGCCGAAAATATACAGCAAGATCATCACCGCGGCCCTGTTTTGGCGGAAGAAAGCGGCGGTGAATACGGCATATATCGGAAGCTTTGCGCTGCAGCTCATAAAAGGCGTGAGCAAAATAGCCATCTTACGCTCACGCTCCGTGGGGATCGTCCGCGCCGCCATAACAGCAGGGACGGTACAGCCAAAGCCGATTAGCATCGGCACAAAGCTCCTGCCCGAAAGCCCGATCCCGCGAAGGAGCTTGTCCGTTACGAAAGCCACACGAGCCATGTAGCCGCTGTCCTCCATGACCGAGAGGAAGAAAAACAGCGTGAGGACAACCGGCAGGAAGCCAAGCACCGTGCCAACCCCCGAAAATACGCCGTCTGTCAGCAAAGAGCGCAGGGCGGGGTTTAGGCCGAAATCCGCAAGCGCACGGTCAATCCCTAGCGCAAGCGCGGAGATCCCGCCGCCCAGCAAATTACTGAGCGGTACACCGATTACGGCAAAGGTCATAAAAAACACAAAAAACATAATAATAAAAAAGACCGGCAGGGCGAGTATTTTATGCGTGAGCAGCCTATCGGCGCGGATGCTTCTCTCCTGCCCTTTGCTGTAAACCGGCTTTTTTACGGTACGCGCGCATATTTCCTCGATAAACGAATAGCGCATATCGGCGAGGGCGGCGCTGCGGTCAAGCCCGGTTTCGTGCTCCATCAACGCGGCCGCACGGCTGACCGCGCCAAGCTCACCCGCGTTTAACGCAAGCGCTTTTTCCATGGGGCCGTCGCCCTCCGCAAGCCTTGCGGCGGCGAAACGGGACGGGATATTTGCTATTGCGGCGCGGCTTTCCACCGTCCCGGCGATAGAGTGGATACACCTTAGGCAAGCCCCGCCGCAAAAATCCAGCCGCTTGGGCAAACGCTTCCCCGCCGCCGCACTGACCGCCGCCGCCATAAGCTGGTCAAGCCCTTCGCGCTTGGCGGCGCTGATTGGCACGACCGTCACACCGAGTTCCTCACTAAGCCGCTTCGCCGCAATCCGCCCCCCATTACCGCGCACGGCATCCATCATATTCAGCGCAATGACCATGGGTTTGCCAAGCTCAATCAACTGTAGGGTTAAGTAAAGGTTGCGCTCGATATTCGTTGCGTCAACTATGTTGATGATCGCGTCGGGCGCGGCGTTAAGGATGAAATCCCGCGCGGCTTTTTCTTCGGGGGAATAAGGCCGCAAGGAATATACACCGGGCAGGTCAACCGCGGTAACGCCTTTATATCCCCTTACAATGCCGCTTTTGCGCTCCACTGTCACACCGGGGAAGTTGCCGACGTGCTGGTTCGCGCCCGTAAGCCGGTTGAAGAGCGTTGTTTTGCCGCTGTTTTGGTTCCCCGCCAATGCTAAAATCATCTCGCTGTCCCCTTTAAAGCATATCTACAAGGATATTTTTTGCGTCCTCCAGGCGGATTGAAAGCTCATAGCCGCGCAGGTGCAGTTCAATCGGGTCGCCCATTGGGGCGGTTTTTCGCACCATGACTGTGACGCCCGGGGTGATCCCCATATCGAGCAGGCGGAAGCGCACCGCCCCCTCCCCGCCGACCGTTGTGACCCGCGCGCTTGCCCCGATTGGGAGCAGGTCAAGCGTCATAGCCTCAGCCCCTTTTTTCTGTTCTTGTAAAACAAGCCCGAAAGTGATACAATCATATTTATAAACTAAAAGCAAAGGAGAACGGCAATGAAACATTCTTTCGTGCCAACCGGCGTATGTTCCAAGCTCATCGACCTGGACATTGAGGATGGTGTTGTGCGAAAAATCGTTTTTCATGGCGGGTGCAGCGGTAATTTACAGGGCATCGCCGCGCTTGTAGAGGGGCAGAGGGTCGAAGATGTAAAGAAGCGCCTCAAGGGCATCAACTGCGGCGGTAAGGGGACATCCTGCCCGGATCAGCTCGCGAAGGCAATAGAAGCGGCGATTGACGCCGGTTAAACAGCAGAGGGGAAAACGGCAATGAAGCTGGTTTCGTGGAACGTGAACGGCCTTCGCGCCTGTCTGCTCAAGGGGTTTATGGAGAGCTTCCTCGCGCTGGATGCCGATATCTTCTGCTTGCAGGAAACAAAGATGGAGCGCGGGCAAGCCCAAATTATCCTGCCCGGCTACAGTGAATACTGGCTGAGCGCGGAGAAAAAGGGCTACTCCGGCACAGCGGTGTTCACGCGGGAAAAAGCACTGTCGGAGGCTTACGGCATCGGCATACCCGAACATGACCGCGAGGGCCGCGTAATCACGCTGGAGTATCCCGGCTTCTTTCTTGTAAACTGCTACACGCCCAACTCGCAGAGGGGGCTTGCGCGGCTGGGATACCGCATGGAATGGGAAGACGCAATGCGCGGGTATCTGCAAAATCTGGATGAAAAAAAGCCCGTGATACTTTGCGGCGACTTGAACGTCGCACACAATGAGATCGATATAAAAAACGCGAGGTCAAACCGCCGCAACGCCGGGTTCACGGACGAGGAGCGCGGCAAGCTGACGCAGCTTCTGGACGCGGGTTTTACGGATACCTTCCGTGCTATGTACCCCGACCGCAAAGACGCCTACACCTGGTGGTCGTACATGGGGCAGGCGCGCGCCAAAAACGTGGGCTGGCGCATTGATTATTTTGTGGTGTCTAATCGGTTGCACGACCGTATTGAAGACGCGGCAATCCATCCCGATATTTTCGGCAGCGACCACTGCCCGGTGGAGCTTGTTTTAAAAAGATAGCCCTCCCGATATCTTCAATCGAATTATACTGCCGCCGCACGGATTTTTTTGTCAACCCCTGTTGACATTTTATATGATTTCTCATATAATGAACCAGTGCCGTAACCGCGGCGCCATAGCCAAGGGGTAAGGCAGAGGTCTGCAAAACCTTTATCCCCGGTTCGAATCCGGGTGGCGCCTCTTTTCTCAAGCGCTCCCAAAATTGGGGGCGCTTGTTTATTGGATTTACAACCAAACGCAACGCCGCACAAATAATTCCTACTATATATTTAACCGCGCAAATAACGGCGGCAAGAAACTGAAAGCAGGTGCATTTATGAAAACAAAACGTATAGTAATATCGGTCCTCGTATTATCCCTTGTATTTATTTTGACCTCATGCAGCAGCGGCAGCAGCCGCAGCGGGGGCGCGGACAGCTTCTCCATGAATCAGACAGCGGCGGCGGCACCGCGTATGTCGGCGATGGGGGACATTGCGTATAACGAAGCCGCGGCTGAGCGGGAAATGATCGCGTATGATGACGCGGACATGGGCGGCGGTTTTATAGCCGGTGTCTTGCCCGAGATCCCCGAGGCGGATACGATGCCCGCGCCATCTTACGCAAGCAGGATGATTATTACAACTTGGGATATCCAAATGCAGACGATGGAGTTTGAACAAGGGCTGACGGATATCAGGGAAATAGTGGACAGGTTCGGCGGGTTCATCTCCGATTCATATGTACAGGGCGATTCACTCCTCGATAAAGGGAGCGGGCGGCGCCACGCAAGGTTCACGGCGCGTATCCCGTCCGGACGGTTGGATGAGTTTGTCGGCGGGATAGGCGGTTTGTTCCATATCACAAGCCAGCAGGAAACCGGGCGGGATATCACGGATTCCTACTACGACAATGAATCCCGCCTGGCATCCCTGCGCATACAGGAGCGCTGGCTGCTCGATATGATGGAGAGCGCCGAGGAGCTTCAATACCTAATCGAGATCAGGCGGGAGCTTTCCAGCGTGCAGTATCAGCTCGACAGCCATATGTCGTCAAAGCTGCGCATGGAAAACGATGTTGCAATGTCCACGGTAATTTTAAGCATCAATGAGGTACAAGAATATACCGAGCGCAAGCCGCTGTCCTTCGGTGAACGCATATTTAGCGCCATTAACGGCTCTATGCGCTCATTTGGGGTTTTCCTGCAGAACGCGATAATCGCTTTTATCTGGTCGGCACCGTTCCTGCTTCTCCTGGGGCTGATGATGGTTATAATCATCTTTGTTATACTGCCCGGGTCGAGGAAGCGGCGCGGTAAAAAGCTTTCGGGAAATACCCCCGCCGTAAACGCAAAAGATGAAACAAAGGACAGCACTGAGGAAGGCAAGTAGCTTATGCAGGAAATCACGGGATGCATCCGTAAGGCGGCGGCGCAGTATAAAATGATCTCCCCCGGCGATAAAATAGCGGTGGGCGTAAGCGGCGGCAAGGATTCCATGGCGCTGCTGGCCGGGCTGGCAAAGCTTCGGGAATTCTCAGACATACCGTTTGAGGTTATGGGCATCACGGTTGACCCGCGCTTCGGCGGCATAGATACGGACTACAGCGCGGTCGAAAGCTGGTGCAGTGGGCGCGGCATCGCGTATATAATCCGCCGAAGCGAGCTTGGCACGATAATTTTTGAGGAGCGCAAGGAAAAGAACCCATGCAGCCTTTGCGCCAGGATGCGCCGAGGAATGCTCCACGACATGGCCAAAGAGCATGGCTGTAATAAACTGGCGCTCGGGCATAACTGCGACGACGCGGTGGAAACCCTGCTTATGAATTTATGCTACGAGGGCAGAATTGCCTGCTTCCAGCCCGTGACATGGCTTTCCCGCAAAGAGCTTACTGTCATCCGCCCGCTGATTTTTATGCGGGAGCGCGATGTGCGCAACGCCGTCGCGCGGGAGGGCATCCCCATTGTAAAAAGCGCCTGCCCCGCAGACACAGGCACCTCCCGCCAGGATATGAAGCAGTGGCTGGAGGTGCTTGAGAAAACGAAATTCCCGGGGCTGCGCAAAAAGGTTTTCGGCGCGATGCTGCGCGGGCATATCAGTAACTGGTAAGTTTTTTGGAGGGCATGAGCTTGGACTACACATCCCTGAAGCGGCGCGCGCTGGAGCGTTATTTTCACAAAATGAACGCGGAGCAAAAACGCGCGGTGTTCCATACGGACGGCCCGCTTCTTGTTTTAGCGGGAGCTGGGAGCGGCAAAACGACCGTGCTGATCGGCAGGGCCGAGAATATGGTGCGCTTTGGCTGTGCGTACCACAGCGCGCGTGTGCCGCAAAATATCGGCGGTGAGGGGCTTAACGCACTGCGTGAATACGCGGAAAACGGCACGGGCGATGAAAACGAAATCGCCGCGCTCATCGCCGACAGCCCTGTAAAGCCATGGAATATCCTGGCGATAACATTTACAAACAAGGCCGCCGGGGAGCTGAAATCCCGCCTGGAGGAACGCCTTGGAGCTGTTGCAAGGGATATCCACGCTTCCACCT
This sequence comes from Oscillospiraceae bacterium, assembly GCA_009776345.1. Lineage (GTDB taxonomy): Bacteria > Bacillota > Clostridia > Oscillospirales > Ruminococcaceae > WRAV01. The sequence goes on from WRLS01000004.1 coordinate 26,150, forward strand.
TCCACTCGCTGTGCGTCAGGATACTGCGCAGGGAAGCCGAGGCAATCGGCTACGACAGAAGCTTCACGATTTACGATACCGATGACTGCCTGCGCGTTGTCAAGGACGGGCTGCGCGAAAACAGGATCGACGATAAGCTTTTACCGGCAAGGGCAGCGCTCACCGCAATCAGCCGCGCGAAGGACACGATGACAGATCCCGATGAGTTTGCGGCTAAAACACAGGGCGACTACCGCCTTTCGCAGGTCGCGAAAGTTTACAAATACTATCAAAACGTATTAAAAGCCGCAAACGCCATGGACTTCGACGACCTCATCTGCAACACTGTCAGGGTTTTTGAAAAGCATCCGCAGGCGCTGGATTATTACCGCGGGCGCTTTCGGTACATAATGGTGGACGAGTACCAGGACACAAACCAAGTGCAGTACCGCCTGGTGAGCTTGCTTGCGGGCGGGCATAAAAACCTCTGCGTGGTCGGGGACGACGACCAGAGCATCTATAAATTCAGGGGCGCGACGATCGAGAATATCTTGAGCTTCGAGGAGCAGTTCAGCGGCGCGGCGGTCATCAGGCTCGAACAAAACTACCGCTCCACCCAAAACATCCTCACCGCCGCCAACAGCGTCATTGCCAACAATACATCGCGGAAAGGCAAAAACCTCTGGACAAGCGGGGAAAGCGGCGATAAGCTGAAAATTATCCGCGCCGCGGACGAAACAGAGGAAGCCCGCGCCGTGGTTGAAGCTGTTTTGCGAGGTGTAAAGGGCGGCGGCAGGTTTTCCGGCAATGCCGTGCTTTACCGCATGAACGCGCAGTCTAACGCTTTGGAACGTGCTTTTGCCAAAAGCGGGATGCCGTACCGTATTGTAGGCGGCCTGCGATTTTATGAGCGAAAAGAAATCAAGGATATTTTGGCGTACCTAAGTGTAATCGAAAACCCGGGCGACAGCCTGCGCCTGTTTAGGGTTATCAACGAACCGAAGCGCGGGATCGGCGGCTCGACCGTTGATACTGTTCTGGACATCGCGCAGAATATCGGCGAAACGCCTTACTACGTCGTATGCCATGCCGATGAATACGCGCCGCTCTCCCGCAAAGCCGCGCCGCTTTTGGAGTTCGGGCGGATGATGGAAGGGCTGCGGGCATACTATGGGGAGTATGGGCTGGACGGCCTACTCGATGTGCTGTTTGAGCGGACAGGCTATATGCGCTTTTTGGAGGCGCAGGGCTTTGAGGGGATAACGCGGATCGAGAATATAACGGAGCTAAAATCCAACATTTTAAAATACACGCAGGAAAACGAGGAAGCCTCACTCGGCGGCTTTCTGGAGGAAATCGCGCTCTATACCGATATCGACAACTACGACCAAGGCGCGGACGCCATCGCGCTAATGACCGTACACGCCGCAAAAGGGTTGGAATTCGACAATGTATTCATCGCCGGGATGGAGGAAGGCATATTCCCCGGTCGGGCTTCAACAATGCGCCCCGACGAAATTGAGGAGGAGAGAAGGCTCGCGTATGTGGCGATAACCCGCGCAAAGCGTGAGCTTACAATCCTAAGTGCGGAGCGGCGCACGCTCTTCGGGCAAACGGCATACGGAAGGCCGTCCCGCTTTCTGGGCGAAATACCCGTGGAACTGACACAGCAGCAAAACCTAACCGCAGCAAAGCAGCCGCCCGCCGTAAAAATCCCGGCGAAAACTGCAAATATACACAAGACAGGAAACATTGGAGCCGCCCCGACGGCGCAAATAAATTTCGCTGACGGCGATTTGGTGCGGCACAAGGTTTTCGGCGAGGGCGTAGTGCTTTCGTCAAGGCAGATGGGCGGGGATATTCTAATAGAAGTAAACTTCGGCGGCGGGTTTGGCATAAAAAAACTTATGGCGAATTTCGCGCGGTTGGAGAAAGCGCAGCCGTAAATTCACAGAGAGGATCGGCGTTTTATGATTGACGTAAACCTGCTCGGGAGCGGCGGGATGGTCCCATTGCCGTGGCGAAAGCTTACATCCTTGCTTGTTCGGTATGAAGGCACCGGTGTCCTGCTGGATTGCGGGGAAGGCACGCAGGTCGCAATACGCGAGGCGGGCAGGGGCTTCCGCAGTATAGGAGTGATCCTGCTGACGCATTTCCATGCCGACCATACCGCGGGGCTTCCGGGCTTGCTGCTGACAATCGGCAACTCCGGGAGGACCGAGCCTGTAATTATTGCGGGTCCCAAGAATGTAGGCAAGGTTGTGGACTGCCTTCGCGTAATCGCGGCGCATCTGCCGTATGAAATCCGCTATATCGAAATTCCCGATTGCGGCGGGGATTTTCTCAGCATAGGCGACCTTCGCCTGTCCGCTTGCCCGGTGGAGCATTGGGTCACCTGCTTCGCGTATCGGTTCGACCTTCCGAGGCAGGGGCGCTTTCAGCCGGAGAAGGCACAGGCGCTGGGCATCCCCGTAAGGCAGTGGAAAGTTTTGCAAGGCGGCGGAGAAGTGGAGGTGCAGGGCAAAACAATCCCCCCGGGGGAGGTCCTCGGCCCCCCGCGCAAAGGCGTTTCGCTCTGCTACGCGACGGACCTGCGGCCTTCGTCAAAGCTGGCGGATTTCGCGAAAGGCGCCGACCTGTTCATCTGTGAAGGTATGTACGGCAGCGACGAGTACCGCGATAAGGCGCAGGAACACCGCCACTGCCTTTTTTCCGAAGCGGCACGGATGGCGAAAGGCGCGGGCGCGCGGGAGTTATGGCTTACCCATTTCAGCCCTGCGCTGCCGAACCCGCGGGATTTCATCCAAAGCGCGGCGGATATCTTCCCCAATGTTTTTGTTGATAAAAAAGAAACGGTTTTGAGGTTTGAGACATAAAACAGTTGACATTAGCGCTGTATCATGATATTATACCGTCAAAGTGATATATACCCGTGGGGGAGTAGTTTGCGCGGCTGACGCGCGGCAAGTCAACAACCGGTCGGCTTTCGGCCTGGCTTTGCCTTAAAAAACGAGACCCATGTGCGGTTTTCAGCCGCACATGGGTTTTTTGTTCGCAGAGAAAGAAGGGTATGCATGAACACAGAATTCTACAACAAAAGCATAGAGCAGTCACTGCGGGAGCTGGGTTCGGACATAGAGTCCGGGCTTACCTCCGAACAGGCGCAAAAGCGGCTGGAAACCCACGGCCCCAACCGCCTGCGCGGGGAGAAAAAAAAGCCCCTGCTGCTGCGGATTTTTGAGCAATTTAAAGATTTCCTCGTTATAATCCTGATAATCGCGGCGGTAATTTCCATGCTGGTGGGCGACGGCGTAAAGGACGCTGTAATCATCATCGGCAT
>WRLS01000005.1 GCA_009776345.1 Oscillospiraceae bacterium
GTTTGCGGGAACAACCACCGCCGTCTGCGGACGGCACCCCCTTCGTGCGCGAAGGGGGCGGGGCATTATACGATGCGACGCGGTAATTTTCGGGCGACCGCAAGGGTCGCCCCTACGTAAATCCTCAATCCTAAAACCTAAATCCTGCGCCCGCAAGCACTTGTAATTTTCCCTGATTTTGTGTATACTGGGATATACAATACTGATTCCAATAATAAACATCTGCGAAGCAGAGCGAAGCTTTCTTTAAGAAGAAAGCGTTTTGAGCGATAGCTGAGCAGTTATGTTTAATTGGAATCAGTTTAAACAATCATTGGAGGATGAAAAATGCTGGTAAACGCGCGTGATATGCTGACTAAGGCCCGTGACGGACATTATGCCGTCGCGCAAATCAACATCAACAACCTGGAGTGGACAAAAGCCGCTTTGCTCGCCGCCCTGGAGCTGGACAGCCCGGTAATCCTCGGCGTTTCTGAGGGCGCGGCAAAGTACATGGCGGGGTTCGGTACCGTTGCCGCCATGGTAAAGGCAATGGACAGGGACCTCGCTGTCAATGTCCCCGTTGCCCTGCATCTGGACCACGGCTCCTACGACGCCTGCCTTAAATGCATTGAGGCGGGATTTACGTCTGTTATGTTCGACGGCAGCAAGCTTCCCTTCGATGAAAATACCGCCAAAACATCCGAGATTGTAAAACTCGCGCGCGAAAAGGATATTTCTGTCGAGGCCGAGGTCGGCTCTATCGGCGGCGAAGAGGACGGCGTAATCGGCGCGGGCGAAATAGCCGACGCGGCGGAGTGCAAAAAAATCGCCGAATTGGGCATTGATTTCTTGGCGGCGGGAATCGGAAACATCCACGGCGTTTACCCCGCCAACTGGAAAGGGCTTGACTTTGAGGCGCTTGCCGCAATCCAAAAAGCGGCGGGCGGTATGCCGCTCGTCCTCCACGGCGGCACGGGCATCCCGGAGGATATGATCAAAAAGGCGATCGGGCTGGGCGTTTCCAAAATAAACGTCAACACCGAATGTCAGCTTGCCTTCGCGGCGGCGACACGTCTTTACATAGAAGCAGGCAAGGACAAACAGGGCAAGGGGTTTGACCCGCGCAAAGTCCTCGCCCCGGGGTTTGAGGCAATCAAAGCGGCCTGCAAAGAAAAATACACCATGTTCGCGAGCGCGGGCAAGGCATAAAAAAATGAGCCGTCCGCAAAAGCACGAACCCATCCCCATCTCGGGGGAAAAAAGCACCCACGGTGAAATCGCCGGTTTTTGGGGCAGGATGCTTGAAAGCGAGGTCCTCGCCGCTTATTTCGCCTGCCTGTTTTTAGGTACGGGGCTTTCAGTGGCGCTGCTTGCGCTGACAGAGCTTGACCGGGCTTTTTTCCGCTCCCTGGGATATGCGGCAATTGCCGCCGCTGTCCCCGCCGCCGCCGCTTATCGCCGATGGATACCGTTATGCGCGGCGGGGTTTGCCGGTTTATGCACGCTCGCCGCAGGGCTGTACTTTGGCACATTGGGGCGGTGGGCGGATTACTTGGCGGGGTTTGCCATTTGGGTCCGCGGCGGCGCGTTGTACCATGAAATTTACAGCGAGGGCGCCGCGCTCGGCTTCTTGCAGTTTCTTATCATCTTCGCGGTTACAATGGTGATATACCCGCTTTCTGCGCGCCCCGCCCTCTATCCTGCGCTGATAATTATAAGCGCAGGGGTTTTGATTTTCTCCTACACATTGGCACCCGGCGACATGACGCCCGCGCTGTGCGGGGCCTGTGCCGGGGTAATTATACTTCTTCCGGGGATTTACGCGCGGCACGCGCAGAAATCCGGCGGCCGCCATTCCCGCGCGAGGATGCAGATGATCGCCATTCCCGCAGCTGTCCTTGCCGTACTCCTCGCATTTTTGATTACGCCGGAGGACGCCCGCAGCTGGCGCTCCCGCACACTCGTTAATTTAGCGGACGATATCGCCACTTTTTTCCGCGGGCCGTATTCGTATTGGCCGTCCGTCCCTTCAAACTTCACGCTGTATGATGTCGGGTTCCGCGGGGACCGCGGGCGGCTTGGCGGGCCGGTGTACCTCAGCGGCAGGCAGGCGCTTTCGGTGGAAAGCCCGATGCCCGTACTTCTGAAGGGCAGGGTATATGATGTGTACACGGGGTCGGATTGGGAAATCGGCGCGCCGGATGGGGATCTCCGCTTTGAGAGCATTTTGTGGAGAAGCAGCCGCCGCGAAGCCTTAGGTCAAGACCGCCCGTTAGGCGGCAGGCATACAGGCGGGCTGTACAACAATTTGACGCGGGAAATAAACATTGCGCTCGAATACTCATCGAGCATCTACACAACGCTTTTTACGGCGGGCAGGATACGTGACCTTCGCTTCAGCCCTCGGCTTATAGACCCCGAGGCATTCTACAATATGCGCTCGGAGGTTTATATGCACCAGCGGATGCCAACGCGGCAGGGGTTCGAGCTGCGCACTCGCGTCTGGAATACCGCTTTGGCTGATTTTGACGCGCGCTTCCTAGAGTTGGAAGCCGCCGCGTCTGCTTTGGAAGACAAGCGCTTTGAGGATTTATCGGCGCGATATACCGCCCTGCCCGAAAACCTGCCGCAGTCAGTACGGGAGCTTGCGGCGGACATAACCGCGGGTAAGGGTACGCCATACGGCAAGGCAAGGGCAATCGTAAAGTGGCTTGCCGAAACCGGCGAATATTCCCTGGAACCGGAGATTGTCCCCGCCGATGAGGATTTCGTTGCGCATTTCCTCAGGACAAAAATCGGCTACTGCACATATTACGCCACCGCGCTTGCGGTAATGGCAAGGTGCGAGGGCATACCGTCCCGTTATGTAATAGGGTTTGCGCTGGAGGAAACGGGGCAGAATATGTATACGGCGACGGGTGAAACCGCCCACGCCTGGGCGGAGCTGTATTTCAGCGGAATTGGCTGGGTGGAGATGGACCCGCTTTCCTGGGACGCGTCCGCACCGCTGAACCGCGGCGAGGCCGAGGAGCGTGAAGCCGCCCAAAGCCCTGTCCAAGCGCCTGTATATGAGCCGCCGCAAGAAGCTGCGCCGGAGTCCCCCCGCTTAGATTTTGTCGCTTCAGAGCCGGAGTACAAAGCCGTCTATTGGCCGTATCTTGTTATCCCGGCGGGGATTGCCGCAATAATTTTACTGCCGCGCTATGCGGTCCGCAAGCTGCTGGGCAGGAAATCAAGGCAGTTTTCACTAAGCAAAGTCTGCGGGCGCGAGGATAACTATTTCCGCCGCCTGGACATATACTACACAGATATCATAAAGCAATTTGCCCTTCTGGGGCTGGCGCCTTTGCCGGGCGAAACGCTTGTAACCTTCCCGCAAAGGGTAGACAGGCGGATACGCTTTGACGCGGCGGGCTTTGCGCCTATCGCAAAGGCGGTGTCGGATTACCGTTTCGCGGAGGCGGCGCCTTCCCAATCACAGGTCGAATACGCGCATGAATACCATGCTTTGCTGGAAGGGCTGCTGCTGGAGCGTTTCGGCAAATGGATGTACCTGGTAAAGCGGGCGGTTAGATAGCGGCAGGGATTTTTCTCTGCTGATTGCAATAAATCCGACTTAATCCGACACTGATTGATTACAGCGTTTTTTATTTACAGAACAAGGGGTGTATAGATTGAACCGACGCATTTTATCCTTTTTACTCGCAGTTATAATGATTGCCGCAATTTTCGCGGCCTGCTCCAAGCGCGGCGAAGGTGAGGATGAAGCCGAAAACGCGCCCGACCGCCCATCCTCGTCAACTCCCGGGGCAGCGCCCGAGGATGTAGAAACCATCGGGGAGAACACGCCGGACCTGCGCGATCTCGTGGAAGAAAAATACGAACTAAACGAGCATACCGAGGGCTGGCTGAATGTGCCTGTCCTTTGGATTGACGATGTCGTCGTATTCACCCCGGAGAGCAACAATTATTACCTGCGCCGCAACTTTGAAGGGGAGCGTGCGTTCCACGGCGTTTTGTTCGCCGACCGCCGCAGTGTTTTCGGGGACGGCTCGCGCGAGCAGATCGGCGTGAATACCTGCATCTACGGCCACGCCCTGACCGACGACCCGGAGCATCAGAATTACCCCATCTTCTTCGGCCCCCTCCACGATTTCCGCAATCCCGAAATCGCGCAGGAGATACCGTATATCTTCTTCTCCACCAAGACCGACTATCTCGCCTACGAGGTTTTTGCTGTATTTGTGGTAAATTCGGATAGCAGGGATGTCCAGTATAATTTCGAGCCGGAAGACCCCGTACAGTTTGCCAATATGGTACGCGATGAAATTCTGCCCCGTTCTATTTACGACTACGGCATTGAGATCAAGGACGACGATAAATTCCTCACCCTGTCCACGTGTATATATTATCTGGACGACGGCACCTCGACCAATTACCCCAACACATACTACCGCTATGTGGTAATGGGGCGCCTGGTCAACCCCGATGAGCCGTTTAGGGAAAAGGCACAGTTCACCGTCAACGAAAACCCGCTGATTGACCCCGACGGCCCAATTGCAAGTGCGTAGCCTTCGGCAGGATTCAGGTTTTAGGAATGGATATACTTGATGTATCATATACGAGGAGGATTATTATGCTGCGAATTGCCGAAGCGCTTGGATGCGAAATCACCCCGATGTGGTACCTTGCCCGCCAGCTAGGCGTAAAAGAAGCCGTGGCGGGCTTGCCTTACAACCGCCCGGGGTTCGATTACACGGATTTTAACGATTTTATGTTTGTCTACAACAAATTCAAGGATTTTGGGTTCCGTGTGACTGTGCTGGAGGGCGCGCCGGAAAATCACAACATCAAGCTCGGGCTTCCCGGGCGGGATGAAGAAATCGACAAATTCATAAAGCTGCTGGGCAACATGGCACGGCTCGGCGTTGAGGCGATTTGCTATAATTTTATGCCCGTTTTCGGCTGGTTCCGCACATCAATGGCTATAGAAACCCGCGGCGGCGCGTTTGTCACAGGCTATGACCACGAAGTCTTAAAAGATGCCCCGCTTACCGAATTCGGCGAGGTTTCACAGGATGATATGTGGGCAAACTACGAATACTTTATCCGCGCGGTTGCGCCCGAAGCGCAGAGGCTCGGCGTAAAACTCGCGCTCCACCCCGATGACCCGCCGATAAGCCCGCTGCGCGGAATTTCCAGGATACTTATAAGCGCCGCCGCGTTCGAGCGCGCGATGTCCATATCGCCAAACCCATACCACGGCATGACCTACTGCCAGGGATGTTTTTCCACCATGGGCGAGGATGTCCCGGAAACGATTGCAAAGTTCGGCAAGCAAAACAAAATCTTCTTTATACATTTCCGCGATGTCGTCGGCAGCGCCGCAAAGTTCCGGGAAACCTTCCATGATGAAGGCAAGACCGATATGCCCGGCGCGATCAAGGCATATCTGGACGCAGGTGTAAACTGCCCTGTCCGCGTTGACCATGTCCCGACGATGCACGGCGAGAACAACGACCGCCCCGGATATGAATCCATGGGCAGGCTTTACGCCATCGGGTACCTGCGCGGTTTGCTGGATTCGCACACAATATCGTCAACATAACGCAAATTGACCGGGGAAAGGCCAAAACACCCGTCACCGCGACGAACAAGTCGTCACGGCGCCACCCTCTTTAAAAAAGAGGGTAAGGCTACAACGAGATTTATTCTTTCACAATAAAAGCGCAAAACAACCGTAGGACGTACCCTCTTTTTTAAAGAGGGTGGCATCACTGCGATTTTTCGCAGTGATGACGGGTGTTTTGGGTTTTTACAAACCGCAAAAACACACACTATCAAAAGGTGTACTTTTTGATAGTAGCCGCATCGGCAATGCAAAAACCCCGGATTTACCGGGGTTTTGTAAAAATATTGTGAGGAATCTTAAAAATCACTTGCAATATCGGTATATTTTGTGTACAATGATTTATACACACACACTATCAAAAGGTACACCTTTTGATAGTAAATAAAAATTTTGGGGGCTTATGAAAATGAAAAAAATCCTTGCATTTCTAATTATAACCGCGCTGGCAATCGGGATGATGCCGATTGTAGTAAACGCGGCATTAAGTGAATATAACACAGGCGATATAGCGGTAATAGAAGAGATAATCGAAAATAACAAGCTTGATTGGCCTAAAGCGACTGTAGAAGCTGCTAAGGGTATAACTATTGACGCTACATGGTTCTCAAACAACTGGCGTAACGATTCGCTCGCAAGCGTATATGTCGTAAGATGGAGCGGTGCCTCCACAAATAAGCGTATTGAGCTACTGAATATTAGTGGCAAAGGCCTTACCGGAGCTTTGGACGTGACCGACTTGGATGCGCTGGAACATTTGGATTGCAGTGGCAACAACCTGACCTCGCTGGACGTGTCCGGCTTGAGTGCGTTAAAAAATTTGTATTGCGAACACAACAACCTGACCTCGCTGAACGTGTCCGGCTTGAGTGCATTGGAAAGATTTAGTTGCTTCTACAACAGCCTGACCTCGCTTAATGTGTCCGCCTCGACTGCGCTGGAATATTTGGGTTGCAGCAACAACAACCTGACCTCTCTGGACGTGTCCAACTTGACTGCGCTGGAAATATTGGATTGCGACAACAACAGCCTGACGGCATTGGATTTATCGGCTAATGATGCATTGACGACCTTTCATGGCGCACAACGAACCGTGTCACTTACGCTGACAAGAAGCGGCTCTGTTTATACAGGCGCAATTACATTGAACGCCTCGGCGACATTTGATGACCCCGCAATCACCTATTCGGGCGGCTTTTTGACCAGCTCAGACAATACGCTTCGCAGAACTAACTTTGAAGTGGCAACCAGAAACCAAAACCCCGCCTTTGTGCTTTCCGGAACGATAAGGCTCACTTATCCCGGCGGCAGCGGTGACTCCGGCAGCGGTACCAGTTCCTCCAGCAGCTCCAGCTCCAGTTCATCTTCCTCCAGCTCATCCTCATCCGGCGGCGGCGGTGGCGGCGGTGTAATCCCATCAACTGTAACCCCCGTTAACACATCGCAAACCGTAACCGCAACAACCGCCAGCACCGAAACCCGCAGTGCAGTAGCGTCGGCGGTTGCTGCCGGGAATGACACAGCGACTGTTAACTTAAAAAATGCGGGCGATATCAGCCTTGCCAATCTTCAGACAATCGCGGCGGCGGCGAATAACTCAAGCATCGAAACCGTAAAACTCCAAGCCGACAGCATGAGTTCCGACGGCAAAAGCGTTGACGTGCGCATTTCCCTCGACCCGACGCTTGCGAAAACGGCACTGAATTTGTCGGCGTCTACAACGAATACGGCGGCAACAAAGACAACAAGCACATTCACGAAGTTTTTCAAAAATGATGTGATGACTGTTGCCCTCGGGCAGAAAGTAGGTTTCGGCCAGCAAGTGCGCATCGCTGTAAAGCTCGACCCCAAGCTGAAAACCGACAATCTCTACTTCTATGTTTATGACAGCGCGACAAACACTTTCAAGCTGATCAAAGACGCGAAGTATGTTGTGGACAAAAACGGCTATGTGCATTTCACCACCGCAACGGGCGGCAGTGTCGTGATTAGCGATGGGCCTTTGGCACGCAAATAGCCAGCAAGCTGAAAAAACGCAAGGACGCAAACCCATTAGGTTTGCGTCCTTATTTTATGCTTCGCGGCCGACCGCCCCTTTACAAAACAGCATACACTTTCACAAAGTATTGCATAATCTGTTTGTGTAGTGTATAATTATGGCAGCATCTGAAAGGGGGGCTGTGCCGTGATGGGATTTTCCGGTATCCCGCAATATAACAGCGTTTTCCCTGCGGGCGGATACAGCGGCGCGGATTATGCCGGCCATCCCGCCGAGGATGTGTTCGAAGCCCTCGATGCGGTGTTGTTCCCCGCCGGGCCCCAAGAACCTGACAGATGGGGCGGGCAAAAAAATACACAGCCTTGCAAAGCCTGTGACAGCCGCCGCTATTTTGACGTTTCGAACGACCCCGGGGTCTCCTTTAAAACGCCGACAAAAATATCGCCGGAGGCCGCCGCAAGCGCGGTAAGGGCGCATGAAAATGAGCATATTGTAAACGAGAAGGCTAACGCACAGCGGAGCGGCGGCGAAGTAATTTCCCAGAGCGTGTCTATCCGTACATCCGTATGCCCGGAGTGTAAAAAGGTTTATGTTTCGGGGGGCGAAGCAAGGACGACTGTCAGATACGGCTCCGACGCGAAAGAAAAGCCCGAATCCGACGCTATGGTCGGAAAAAACATGAATATCGTTGCGTAACTTCGCATTAACCCAAACTTATTCTATTTGATTATATATCCACCGCAAACGGCGATCCGTTCTTTTACGGCTCGCCGTACTTTTTCGCGCCCTGCCGCGCAGTATTCTTTTGGGTCAATTATATTCGGGTTTTCGGCAAGGCAGCTTCTTACACCTTCAGTGAATGCCGCGCGCAGTTCAGTCGCGAAATTTACCTTACAGATGCCCTCGCGGATACATTCGCGGACCGCTTTATCCCCCAAGCCCGACGCGCCGTGCAGTACAAGCGGCACATCGACAGCATCGCGGATTTTTTTCAGCACGGCGATGTCAAGCTTCGGGACGATATCGTATACGCCATGCGCGGTCCCTATCGCAACCGCAAGGGACGAAACCCCGGTGCGCTTTACAAACTCCCCCGCTTTTTCAGGGTCGGTATAACCGCCGGTGCCGCCGCCCATCCCGTCCTCCTTGCCGCCTATCTCCCCAAGCTCCCCCTCTACCGGGATATCGTTTTGTGCGCCGATGTTTGCCACGCGGGCAGTCAGCGCGATATTTTCTTCATACGCAAGGCGCGAGCCGTCAATCATAACTGATGTATACCCGCCGCGTATAGCACGTAAAGCTAAATCATAGCTATCGCCGTGATCTAAATGTATTGCCACGGGTATAGGCGAATTATCGGCAAGCGCCGCGGCAACAGCGCGGTACAACTCTAACTGCGCGTAACGGAGCGTCCCCGGGGTCGTTTGCAGGATTACCGGCGCGCCAAGCTCCTCGGCGGCGGCGATGACAGCCTGTGCCATTTCCATATTCTCAATGTTAAACGCGCCCACTGCGTAACCCTTCGCCTGCGCGTCCGCGAGCATATGCCGTGTCGTTGTCAAAGGCATTGCTTCACCCCTTTTGCAGCTTTTTTGCGTAATTCCAAGAATCACGGCACATCTCATCCAAGCCGATCGCGGCTTCCCATCCCAAAAGCCTTTTTGCCTTTGCCGGGTCGGCGCAGCACACCGCGGTGTCGCCCTCCCGGCGCGGCGCAATAACATAAGGCAGCTTTTTCCCGCACGCTTTTTCGTATGCCGCCAAAACCTCCAGCACACTGTAGCCCGTCCCCGTGCCGAGATTCACAGCTTCTGCTCCGGGATGGTTTTCCACATATTCCAGCGCCTTTATATGCCCCGCCGCAAGATCGGACACGTGCAGATAATCCCGCACTCCCGTACCGTCCGGCGTTTCGTAGTCATCACCGTAAACCTGCACCCGTGCCAATTTTCCCGATGCGACCTGCGCGATGTAAGGGACAAGGTTGTTCGGTATCCCGGTCGGGTCCTCGCCCAGCAGTCCTGACGGATGCGCCCCAATCGGGTTAAAATAACGCAGCAGCGCAATGCCCCACTTCGGGTCAGCGGCGGCGATGTCGGTAAGGATCCGCTCTATCATCACCTTTGTCATGCCGTAAGGATTTATCGCGGAGACGGCGTCATCTTCCCTGAAAGGCCCGCCCGTGCCTGCACCATAAACAGTCGCGGAGGATGAAAACGCCATTTTCTTACATCCGTGCGCTGCCATCACGCGGCACAGGCACAGCGTGCCGGACACATTATTATAATAATAATCCATCGGGACCCGCACAGACTCGCCGACTGCCTTCAGCCCCGCGAAGTGTACAACAGCACTGATTTTATGCGCGGTAAAAATATTATGCAGGGCAGCTTCGCTCAGAATATCATCACTATATACGGTAACGCTTTTGCCGGTTATTTGCCCGATTTTTTTTATGACATCGGGGCTTGAGTTAGAGAAGTTGTCGACGATGATAACTTCCTCACCTTTGTTTAAAAGCTCCACGCAGGTATGGCTGCCTATATAACCCGCGCCGCCCGTCACTAAAATTGCCATGATGGCACCCCCAAATTTTTTTCCTTCTTAAATCCCGGGTCCTAAAACCTAAATCCCATGCCTTCATAATACCATTTATCTATAATATATGACAGTGTACAAAGTTGCTTTTATATGGCATAATGTTACTAAACTACTAGTTTCGCAGTGCAGGGAAATGTGAAATGCAAAAACCATACCTCGTGCCTGCAATATCCTCAGTTCTTTTTATAGCTGCCCAAGCGCGCTCCGCGACGCATTATTTACTTTCTTTTTGTCCCGCCAAAAAGAAAGTAACAAAGAAAAACGCGGCTCAGGGGGCTGGGGCGGCGCGGAGCGCCGCAGGATTAAGGTTTTAGGATTGAGGATTTAGGAAGGGAAGGAATTTGTAGGGTCGGGGTTCCATCCCCGACCGCGGATATTCGACTGGGCTTTGACGGTCGGGCATGGAAGCCCGACCCTACCCTATAACCTAAAACCTGCCGAAGGCAAAACACCCGTTCCACTCTCTTTAAAAAAGAGGGTAAGGCTACAAAAGCAAGCAGGCACAAACCTAAAAATAAGGAGCGACGCCCGGAAGCGCCCGCGCACGTAATAACAGCGGAAAAGTCTTTGATTTCCCTTTTTCCTAATACCTTTTTCTGCGTTCGAGACCTGGAGCTCGGCTCGGCTGAGCGATTGGGCGGATTATAGGACAAAGCATATGACGTGCGCGATGAAAGGCACGAAGCTATGCGATTTGTCGAAATGGGGGTTCGGGGTCTCCCCGGCGCGTTTTGGTTACTTTGCCGCGTTGCAAAGTAACTGCCCCCGCGGCATGAGCGGTTGGGCTGTGCGTAGCTAAAAAAAGAAGTAAACGCGCTGTAGGCACAAAGCACAGGACTAGCATTTCACATCCTAGATTAACTGCGAAACTCGTATAATCAAGAAAGATGATGTAAGGTGGTTTTGTCATGCGCAAGGATATCATGCTCCGCAATTTAAGCTTCCGGGACATCAACCCCCTTACATTGGGCGCGCAAAAATGCGCGGCGGGGCATAGCTGGGGGCCGTCGCTGCGCAGTTATTTTTTACTGCATTATGTGTTTTCAGGGAGCGGTGTATTTTCCACCCCGCGCGGGGCGAAAACAATCACACAGGGGCAGCTTTTCGTGATCCGCCCGGACGAGCTATGCTCTTACAAAGCCGATGGCATAAACCCCTGGCATTATTGCTGGGTCGGGTTTGAAAGCGCCGGGCCGCTTGGCGATATTTTAGCCGATGACTGTTACGACGCGCCACAGTGCGGGCCGCTGTTCTATTCCCTGCCCGACACGGCAAGCACGGAGTCGCGCCCGGAATGGTTTGTCTGCGGGCGGATCTACGAGATCCTCTCGCGCTTGGGCGCCCCGGAAAACGAAAAGCCCGGCGGGCCTGCACATTATGTACGGATGGCTTGCAACTACATCGAAAGCCAATATATGGAAAATATCACGGTCGCGGGCATTGCCGCATTGCTTAATTTAAACCGCAGTTATTTCAGCAAGATTTTCCGCCGCCATATGGGCAAATCGCCGCAGGATTATCTGGTGGATTTCAGATTGCGGAAGGCGGCGGAGCTTCTCCCGGGCAGCGGGCTTACATCGGGCGAGGTGGCGCGGATGGTCGGGTACGCGGACGAGCTGAATTTCTCCCGTATGTTCAAAAGGAAATTTGGTATGCCACCCACGCGATTTAGACGCCCACAAACTGCGTCATGTAAATAAATTCATATTTTATGCATAAATATTCGGAAAACCCCTTGCTTTTTCCCCTGCCATAGTATATAATGATAAGAAATACATTAAAGGGGAGATTTACATGGCACAACGCAAGGTAATAATAATCGGCGCGGCGGGGCGCGATTTCCACAACTTCAACACATTTTACCGGGACAACCCGGACTACAGGGTAGCCGCGTTTACGGCGGCGCAGATACCGGATATCGCGGGGCGCAAGTATCCTGCGGCGCTGGCGGGCGAATTGTATCCCGACGGTATCCCGATTTATGAGCAAACCGAGCTTACGCGTTTAATCCGTGAATTAGGCGCGGACGAATGTGTGTTCTCCTACAGCGATGTACCGTATAAAACCGTGATGGGCATAGGCGCACAGGTGAACGCCGCGGGCGCGGATTTCACAATGATGGGCTATAAAAATACGATGGTCAAAAGCGTAAAGCCTGTGATCGCCGTCGGTGCCGTGCGTACCGGCTGCGGAAAAAGCCAGACCACCCGCAGGATCGCCGAAGTATTGATGGCGGCGGGGCTGAAGGTT
This sequence comes from Oscillospiraceae bacterium, assembly GCA_009776345.1. Classification (GTDB taxonomy): domain Bacteria; phylum Bacillota; class Clostridia; order Oscillospirales; family Ruminococcaceae; genus WRAV01. The sequence continues at coordinate 12,462 of WRLS01000005.1, forward strand.
ATCGCAATCCGCCACCCGATGCCCTACGGCGACCTGGAGGCACAAAAAGTCCAGCGCTTCGCCGAGATCAGCGACTTGGCAAAACATAATTGCACAATTGAGGAGATGGAGGAGTACGAGCCGCATATCGCGCGCGGCAATGTCATCTATGCCGGCGTGGATTACGAAGCGATTTTGCGCGCGGCGGAAAACGACCCGGACGGCTGTGATGTCATCCTATGGGACGGCGGCAACAACGACTTCCCGTTCTACAACCCCGACTTGACGGTCACTGTCGTTGACCCGCACAGGCCCGGGCATGAGCTTTCCTATTACCCCGGGGAAACGACATTGAGGATGGCGGATGTTGTAGTGATAAACAAAATCGACAGCGCGGACTTCGACGACATTCAAACAGTGAGGGCGAGCATTGAAAAAGTAAACCCATCGGCAACCGTTGTAGACGCGGCGTCTACCATCAGCGTTGATAAGCCGGAAGCCATAAAAGGCAAGCGCGTGCTTGTAGTTGAGGACGGCCCGACACTCACACACGGAGAGATGAAAATCGGCGCGGGGATCGTGGCGGCAAAACGCTTCGGCGCGGCTGAAATCATCGACCCAAGGCCATACGCGGTGGGTTCACTTGCCCGGACATTCGAAATCTATCCCGGCATCGGCTGCCTTCTCCCGGCGATGGGCTACGGCGAGCAGCAGATGAAGGATCTGGCGCAAACAATCGCAAATACAGATTGCGACAGCGTCGTTATCGCAACCCCGATCGACCTTGGCCGCGTGATAAAAATCGACAAGCCCAACACGCGCGTGGAATATGCCTTGCAGGAAATCGGCAAGCCGGACATGGAGGATATTCTGGCTGATTTCATTAAAACAGCACAATACTAATTCCAATTGAAATGTCAACCAAAAAATCGCTCAAAAATCGCATATACGCAACGATTTTCGACCGATTTTTTGGGACATTTCTAACTGGAATAAGTATAAACTGTAAAGGGTGATAGCGTTGTCAAGCAAATCGAATATTGGCAAATTATTATTGCTTGCCGGTTTTGTGTTTTGTATTCTGGGATTTATTTTCAGCCGTACAATTGGCTGGTATGCCGTGCCTGTATCATACCTCGCGGGGATTATTTTAATCATTGTGGGTTTGGTAATGCTTTTGTCCCGGCGGAAAAAATGAGTGAAGGGTATATGAAATGAGCGTGAAGGTTTTCATCGACGGTGCGGAGGGCACAACCGGCTTACGGCTTGCCGAGCGGCTTCAAAGCCGAAAGGATATCGAGCTTATGCCAATCGACACTAAGTTACGTAAGTTAGAGTCGGAACGCACGCGCCTATCGAATCTGGCGGACGTGGTGTTTTTGTGCCTTCCCGACGCGCCCGCTAAAGAGGCGGCGGCGAAAATCACAAACCCCCGCACAAAAATAATCGACGCGTCCACCGCCCATCGGACTGCGCACGACTGGGTTTACGGGCTGCCGGAATTGTCGGCAGCCCACCGCTCGGCTGTGAAGGGCGCTGCGCACCTCGCAAACCCCGGTTGCTATGCTACGGGATTTATCGCGCTGGTTTACCCGCTGGTATGCGCGGGGATCGCGCCCGCGGATTATCCGTTCACCTGCACGGGGATCAGCGGTTACAGCGGCGCGGGGAAACCCATGATTGCCAAATACGAGGATACCGCACGCGCGGATTACTACAAATCCCCCCGCCAATACGCGCTGGGCTTATCGCACAAGCACCTGCCGGAGATGCAAAAGCTGACCGGTATCACGAATCCGCCGCATTTCAGCCCGATAATATGCGATTTTTACGCGGGGATGACTGTAACGGTACCGCTGCTTTCGCGGCTGCTAAGCAAACCCATGAGCGCGAATAATTTACAGGAATATTACGCTGAGTATTACAATGGGCAAAGAGCTGTAAAAGTTATGGATTTCGGCGCGCAGGATGCAAGCGAAGGCGCGATGATTGACGCGAACGGCATCGCGGGATCCGATATCATGGAAATTTATGTTTGCGGAAATGATGAGCAGATATTGCCGATCGCGCGGCTTGACAACCTCGGCAAGGGCGCGTCCGGCGCGGCAATCCAAAACATGAACCTTGTGTGCGGCTTTGATGAGATGGAGGGCCTAGTCTGTGAGCTTAACTAACACGCCCCCACTAAAAACGCAAAGATTGCTATTAAGAAAGTTTGACGTAAATGATATTGAAGCCTTGTCTTCTATTTACAGCGACGAAGATGTAAACAAATATTTACCTATGTTTCCCTTAAAATCATTAGACGAAGCTTCGGCGTTTTTTAAAGAAAAATACGCCGAAATATATAACCAGCCGACCGGTTACAAATATGCTGTTTGCCTAAAATCAAATAACATACCAATAGGCTATGTCAATCTCAGTATCGGCGGCGGTTACGATTTCGGCTATGGCTTAAAGAAAGAATTTTGGCATAATGGTATAACTACAGAAGCTTGCCTTGCGGTAGTTAATCTGCTGGGGAAAACCGATATACCGTTTATAACCGCAACTCATGATGTTAATAATCCGAGAAGCGGTAATGTAATGAAAAATATCGGAATGACTTATTGCTATTCGTATGAAGAACAATGGCAGCCGAAAGATATCCCTGTTATTTTTAGAATGTATCAACTTAATTTTGACGGACAAAATGACCGGGTGTTTAAAGAATATTGGGATAACTCAAAGATCCGTTTTGTTGAAAAAAATCTATAAAATTTTACAAACTCCATTGGAGGGCACAGCATGGAAAGCATTAAACAAATCCCCGGCGGCGTATGCGCCCCGAAAGGCTTCAAGGCCGCCGGTATCCACTGCGGCATCGCAAAAAAAGTTGACAAAAAGGACCTGGCGCTGATCTTCAGCGAAGCCCCCGGTTCGTGCGCGGCGGTGCTTACCACCAACAAGGTGCAGGCCGCCCCGATCCGCGTAACGCAAAACCACCTTGCGAATGGGACGGCACAGGCGTTTTTGTGCAACTCCGGTAACGCGAACGCCTGTACCCTTGACGGGGACAAAGTCGCAAATCAAATGTGCGAAATCGCGGCGAGAGAGCTTAACATCCCGCCCGAGGATGTCGTAGTCGCGTCAACCGGTGTGATCGGTCAGGCGCTCAGTATCCATCCGGTAGACGCGGGCATGAAGCAGCTTGTCCGGCTGCTGGACAGATCGGGCGGGGAGGACGCGGCGCGCGCCATAATGACCACCGACCTGCTCAAAAAGGAAATCTCTGTTTGCTTTGAAATCGGCGGGGCAGAATGTAGGATGGGCGCGGCGGCAAAAGGCTCCGGCATGATCAACCCGAATATGGCGACGATGCTTGCGTTTATCACAACAGACACGGCAATCTCCCCGCAAATGCTGCGTGCGGCGATTTCCACTGTAACGCAAGATACCTTCAATATGGTCAGCGTGGACGGCGACACCTCCACCAACGACATGGCGGCGGTTTTGGCGAACGGCATGGCGGCAAACCCGCTTATCCAAGCGCCCGGCGAGGATTATGACAGCTTTTTGAAGGCGCTGACTTATGTTTGCATCTACCTCGCGCGGATGATCGCGAAGGACGGCGAGGGCGCGACAAAGCTTTTGGAATGCAGTGTGAAGGGCGCGAAGGATGAAAGCTCCGCGCGTGTGCTTGCAAAAAGCGTAATTTCATCAAATCTCGTAAAAGCCGCGATGTTCGGCGGGGACGCCAATTGGGGCAGGATTTTATGCGCGATGGGCTACTCCGGCGCGCAGTTCGACCCGCAGCGCGTGTCGCTGTATTTCAGCTCGGGCGCGGGGACGATTTTAGTCTGCAAGGACGGCGCGGGCTTGCCGTTTACCGAGGAAAGGGCAGCGGCGATTTTATCGGAGCCGGAAATCGAGCTGCAGCTTGTTCTCGGGGACGGCGAAGGCGAAGCCGTGGCGTGGGGCTGTGACCTCACATACGATTATGTTAAAATAAATGGGGATTACAGGTCATGATAAACGCAAACACAACCGGCATAAGCAATGCCGTAAAAGCGCAGCTACTGGTACAGGCGCTGCCGTACATCCAAAAATACTTCGGCAAAGTCGTGGTCATCAAGTACGGCGGCAACGCGATGATAGACGAAAGCTTAAAGCAGGCTGTCATGGACGATGTTGTGCTGCTTTCGCTGATTGGCGTCAAGGTTGTGCTTGTCCACGGCGGCGGGCCGGAAATCACAGAGGCAATGGGCCGCATGGGGTTAGAGTCTAAATTCATCGGCGGCCTTAGGTACACAGACAGCGAAGCCGTCAAAGTTGTGCAAATGGTGCTTGCGGGCAAAACGAACAAAGACCTCGTGGCGCTGCTCGGTAGGAGCGGCGGCAAGGCAATCGGTATTTGCGGACTTGACGGCGGGATGATTAAAGCGTCAAAGCTCGTGGGCGAGAACGACCTCGGCTTTGTCGGCGAGATTGAAGAAGTAGATGCCGTGCCGATCCTCAACCTGCTCGAGATGGGTTACATCCCCGTAATCGCGACTGTGGGCTTTGATGATGACGGCAATGTCTACAACATCAACGCCGACACCGCCGCCGCGCGTATCGCCAGTGAGCTGGGCGCGGAAAACCTGATCCTCATGACGGATATCCGCGGGCTTCTCCGCGACAAGGACGATGAAAACACCCTAATCCCCGGCGTAAATATCAGCGAAGTCCCCGCGCTTATCCGCCAGGGCATCATCTCCGGCGGGATGATCCCGAAGATTGAAAGCTGTGTGGAATCGATACGGCGCGGGGTTGTGAAATCCATTATCATTGACGGGCGAATCCCGCACTCGATTTTGATTGAAATGATGACCGATGAGGGCATCGGCACGATGTTTTCGATGGGCGGGTAGCGGATACTTGCTATTATACAGCATTTGCCGTATAATAGTGTACATATAAGGAGCTGATGTAATTGTCCACTAAAACTATAACCGTCCGTATTGATGAGGATACCAAACGGGAAGCAGAGGTCATATTGGGGGAAATCGGCCTGAACATGACTTCCTTATTCAACGCTTGCCTAAAAGCTGTCGTGCGGGAAAAAAGGGTGCCTTTCGCTTTGGTCGGCAACGAATTTGCACAAAAACAAATGATCCGTGCTATGCTAACTCAGTCAGAAGCCGCCGCCGCTGACCCATCCTCAAAGCGTTACACGCATGAAGAAATTTTTTTGCCATTGAGAAAGCGGTATGGGTATGAGCTTCAAGATTGAATATATCTCAACCTTTTATTGCGATGTCCTGTCCGTTACAGATTTTTTGGCAGAATATCCGAATAAAGCTGCGCGCATCTTTGCAAAGGCCGATAAAAGCATTGGAAACCTTAAAAATATGCCGGAAATGTACCCGGTTTACGTGGATTTCCCATCTTTTCGTTATATTGTTGTAGAAGATTATTTGATTTTTTACAAATTCATAAAGCAAAGCGGCATAGTAGAAATTCACCGTTTGCTGTATGGGCGAATGGATATCCCGGAACATATGCATGAATAAAGACGATGAGCGATGAAGGCATCGGCACGATGTTTTCGATGGGCGGGTGATGGATATGCGGATTAGGAAAATGGCTCCCGATGATTATGAAAGCGTTTACGATCTATGGGGCAACACGCCCGGCATAGGGCTGAACGCCGCTGATGATTCAAAAGAAGGCATAGAAAAATATCTGCTCCGCAATCCCAATACCTGTTTCGTTGCCGAAAAAGACGGCGGGATTATAGGCGTGATCCTAAGCGGGCATGACGGGCGCAGGGGGCTTATTTACCATATGGCGGTCAATGCATCCGAAAAGGGGCGGGGAGTTGGAAGCGCGCTGCTGGAACACGCTTTGGAATCGCTGAAAAATGAAGGTATAGCCAAAGTCTATATCATGGTTTTTAAGGATAATGTACAAGGGAACTCTTTTTGGGAGAAGCGGGGATTTACCGTCCCCGTCGGGACGCTGTACAGGGCCAAAGAAATTATGCCAATTGGCGGGGAGTAAAATGGATATAAAAAAATGTACTAAAGAATCGTTTAGCGTTATCGGCAAGGAAGGTTCAACAAATGACGGAGATGGATTTATTCAAAAATTATGGGAAGCCGCGAACAGTCATTATGCTGAAATCGCAAATTTAGTAAAGACAGATGAAAACGGCAACCCTGTTGGGTTCTGGGGGGCAATGAGTGATTTTTCGCGCTCTTTCATGCCGTGGGAAAACGGCTTGTCAAAAGGGCTGTATCTCGCGGGGGCGGAAGTGAAGGATGGCGCGGAGGCACCCGACGGTTGGGTTAAATGGACAATTCCCGCATCTGAATTTCTTTACGTTAAAGCTGAAAACGGGGCGGAGGAAACTGTTCCCGCTGTGATGAAATATCTGGAAGCCAATAACTTGAAGTTAGCAGGGGCCATCAACGATTTTCTTTGCCCCGAAGAAGATATGCAGTTATATATGTTCTTTCCTGTCCGCAGAATATGATCATAAATAAGGAGTGATCCCATGTATTTTTCCGAGATCAAAAAACTGGATCAGCAGTACGTCGCCAACACCTACGCCCGCTTTGATCTGGATGTCGCGTCCGGCGCGGACGCTCGCGCAAGCGACGTTTCCGGCAAGCAGTACATCGACTTCTCATCGGGCATCGGCGTAAACAGCCTGGGCTTCGGCAACCCGAAATGGGTCGATGCAGTGAAAAAACAGATCGACACGCTGGCGCATATCTCTAACCTGTTTTACACCACGCCGCAAATGGAGCTTGCGAAGCTGCTCTGCGAGAAGACCGGCATGAAGCGCGTGTTCTTCTCAAACTCCGGCGCGGAGGCAAACGAAGGCGCGATCAAAACCGCGCGCAAATACGGCGCGGATAAATACGGGCCGGAGCGCTGCGAAATCGTCACGCTGCAAAATTCCTTCCACGGCCGCACTATCGCAACGCTGGCGGCTACGGGGCAGGATGCCTTCCATAAAAATTTCGGCCCCTTCCCTGCCGGTTTCGTCTACGCGAAAGCGGATGACATCGGCGATTTAGAGTCCAAAATAAGCGGCAAAACCTGCGCGGTCATGATCGAGCCTGTACAGGGCGAGGGCGGCGTAATCGCGCTGGAAAAAGATTTTGTAGGCGCTGTCGCTAAACTCTGCGCAGAAAAAGATATTTTGCTTATCGTGGATGAAATCCAATCGGGCGTTGGGCGCACAGGCAAATTTCTAAGCTGTGAGCATTACGGCATAAAGCCCGATATCGTCACGCTGGCGAAGGGCTTGGGCGGCGGATTGCCGATCGGCGCGGTGCTGTTCGGGGACAAAACTAAAGACACGCTGGGCTTCGGCGACCACGGCTCGACCTTCGGCGGAAACCCTATAGTATGCGCGGGCGCGGCGGAGGTTCTACGCTCTTTGGACGGTAAATTTTTGGATGACGTCACGGAAAAGGGCGAATATTTCGCAAATAAGCTTTGCGCGATAGAACACGTGTCCGGCATTTCCGGCAAGGGCATGATGATAGGCATTGAGCTTTTGGACGGCATTGCGGCGCTTGATGCCGTAAAGGCCGCGATCAAAAAAGGGCTGATCCTCCTCACGGCTAAAACAAAAATAAGGCTTCTGCCGCCGCTGACCATCAGCTATGATGAAATCGACAGGGGCCTTGATATCCTTCGCGATGTACTGTGCGAGTTATATGACACAAAGGAGCAGCCGCAATGAAACATTTACTAAAACTTTTAGACCTGACCGGGGATGAAATCACCGAGCTCCTCAACCTCGCCGACCAGCTTAAATATGAGCTGAAACACGGCATCCCGCACCCGCATCTGGCGGGCAAAACGCTGGGGATGCTGTTCACAAAGGCATCGACACGGACGCGCGTTTCCTTCGAGGTGGGCATGGTACAGCTGGGCGGTTACCCGCTGATACTCAGCGGCAACGATTTACAAATCGGCAGGGGCGAGCCTGTACAGGATACCGCGCGCGTGCTTTCGCGCTACATCGACGGGCTTATGATCCGCACGTTTTCCCAGCAGGACCCGGAGGACCTTGCAAAATACGGCTCAATCCCCATAATCAACGGGCTTACAGATATGTACCACCCCTGCCAGGTTTTAGCCGACCTGATGACAATCCGCGAATACAAGGGCAAGCTGGAGGGGCTGAAGCTGTGTTACATCGGCGACGGCAACAATATGGCAAATTCCTTGACAGTTGGCGGGCTGAAGACAGGCATGGCTGTTTCCATCGCGGCGCCGAAAGGCTACGGGCCCGCAAAGGAAGTGCTGGATTTCGCGGCGGGGTATCCGGGCAAATTTAATTTGACCGATGATATTTTCACGGCGGCAAAGGATGCGGACGTAGTTGTTACGGATGTTTGGGCTTCGATGGGGCAGGAGCAGGAAATCATACAAAGGCAAAAAGATTTTGCGGGATATCAGGTCAACACTAAGCTAATGTCACACGCAAAAGCCGACGCAATCGTACTGCACTGCCTCCCCGCGCACAGGGAGGAAGAAATCACCACAGAAATATTTGAAGCACACGCGGCTGAAATCTTTGACGAAGCCGAAAACCGCCTTCACGCGCAAAAAGCCGTGCTGGTCAAGCTTATGAAAGGTTAGTGGGGTGTTTGCATGAATAAACATAAAATCGCCGTAGTGGGCTACGGCAACATCGGCGCATACGCGGTGCAGGCCGTGAAGGCCGCGCCGGATATGCAGCTTATGGGGATCGTCAGGCGAAGCGGCGGCGGGGACATAGACGGAATACCGGTTGTTGATGATATCGCAAAGCTGGGTAAAGTGGACACAGCTCTGCTTTGTACGCCGACCTTGAATGTCGAAGAAGCCGCGCTGAAATACCTTGCAATGGGCATCAGCACCGTGGACAGCTTTGATATCCACGGGAAGATACCGCAGCTGCGGGAGTCATTGGACGCGGCCGCAAAGAAAAACGGCGTTACCGCCGTTTTAGCCGCCGGCTGGGACCCGGGCAGTGATTCAGTTATCCGCGCGCTTCTGGAGGCAATGGCGCCAAAAGGCGTTACCTACACAAACTTCGGCCCCGGTATGAGCATGGGGCATACTGTCGCGGTAAAAGGCAAGGACGGCGTAAACGGCGCGCTCAGCATGACAATCCCGCTGGGCACAGGCATCCACCGCAGGATTGTCTATGTCGAAGCGGCGCCCGGCGCGGATTTTGCGAAAATCACGGAAGATATAAAATCCGACCCATATTTTGTAAAGGACGAAACCCATGTATTTAAAGCGGACGATGTCAATGCGCTGACCGACAAAGGCCACGGCGTATCCCTTACGCGCAAAGGCGTTTCCGGGCAAACGGACAACCAGCTCTTTGAGTTCAGCATGAAAATCAACAACCCCGCGCTGACATCCCAAATTATGGTTTCCTGCGCGAGGGCGGGACTGCGGCAAAAACCCGGCGCCTACACGATGATTGAGATACCCGCCGTGGATTTCCTGCCGGGCGGGCGGGACAGCTGGATCGCGAAATTAGTGTAACAGACTCTTAAGCTTGGGGTAAAGCTCTTTTGCTTCCTCTTGGCAGGATGTCCAAACCTGCAAAATGAGGTTGCGTTTTTCGGGTATATCGCCGGACAACAGCCGGTCAGTCTGCTCCTGCGTGATATAAACCAGCAGGGGGATATCGTCCGGTATTTCGCGGGATATCTGCCATGGGTCGTGGTATTTGCCATCCAAGTCAAAGCCTGTCATGCCGGGTATATCGCCCAAAGACGCGACAAGGCCGTCATGATACGCGCCGCAGTAATGTATGCGCCCGCCGTCCAGTTCCCGGATAATGCGCGCGTCGTGCTTTTTGATGAAGTCATCGTAAAAATCGGTGCTGATCATATGTACGGCGCAGTCGGCCACCCTTCCGCCGCCTTTCCAGGCAACGCTCCAATCGTATAAAACGCCGGTTTCGGCGCCGATAAATTCGCGGTAGCGTTTTGTCTGCGCGATCTGGTAATCCGTCATTTTCTCAAGAAGAAGCTCTACGCCCTCAGGGTCGTCGTAAAAGTCATACAGGAGATCGTCCCCGCGCACAAGATAGGCATTGTTGAGCGCGCTTTGAAGGTCAAGGACTTCCATCTCGACCCAGCTTGGCTTGTTCTCAAGGAAATACTCGGTGTATTCATACGCCTTCGCGAACCAGCCCGCGTCTAAATCAGGCATATCCATTGCCGCGATTTCACGCGGGCCGCGCTGTAAATTCCCGGTCGCGCAAACAGGGCTGTCCGTCGGGACGCGCATTTCACAGCCGAACGCATGGGCAATCTGCCCTGTACCGAAGGCAATCCCAACCTGCGGGATGACATCGTCGCCGATTTCTAAATGCGCCTGTATGCCCTTTAGCTGGCGGTCAAGCATTATCTTCGGCGATGTTATAAGCTCCTTTGTCGGCAAAGGCGTGCCGGGATAATTCATTATAATTTTAGGCGATTTCAGCCCCCCGAGATATTCGCGCTTTAGCGCTTCGATGCGCCGGGTTTCGCTGTCCGAGATATTCAGCCGCATTTTTTGCCCTCATTTCTATTAAATTTCAATGTCAGTGAATTTGCCGTTTTGCAGTTGCTTTACAGCTTTAAACCCGCAGCGTTTGAGCATTTCTGCAGCTTCGTCAAAGCGAAAATCCAAGCTGTCCGCGCTGTGGCAGTCGGAAGATATCACAACCCCCCCGCCTTCTTTCCACAACCTTTCCAGTATAAAGGGCGAAGGGTAGAAAAATTCGCGCCCCGGCTGCCTTGCAAGCGCGGTGTTAATTTCTGCAAGGCAGCCGACATCGGCGATCCGCGCGGCTGTATCGGCGCAGATATCGCGGTACCAATCGCTGCCCTCGTCAAAAAACCTACCGCCCCCGTTAAGCTTTACGATGATATTCATATGCCCGATTATATCCGGCTTGCGGGTTTGCGCCATTTGGCAAAGCGTATCAAAATACAGCGCGATAAACTGCCGCACATCCCCATGCGCAAGCTTTTCTACGCCTTCCGCGAACATCTCCGGTTTATAATCTATGCAAAAATGCCCGCCGCTTTCTTCGTCCCTGAGATAATGCACGGAGCCGATCGTATAATCAAGCCCCTGCGCCTCCCAGTCCGACAGCCAATCATGCTCTATGCCCAAATACAGCTCGATTTCATCCGCGTATTTTTCTTTCAGGCGATAAAATTCCTGTTTATAAGCGGGGATGTCCTCATGCCGCAGGGCTTTGTCGTAAGGCTCGGGGCCGTGGTCGGATATGCCAAGGCTCACGAAACCTTTGGAAATGGCGGCGGTTACCATTTCCTCCATTGTATTTATGCCGTCGCTGAACGATGTATGCGTGTGCAGGTTGGATTTAAGCTTCATCCGCGGACATCCTCTCCTGTTTTGTTTTCTTGTCGATTACATGGCGTCCGGCAAGCTCACGGCGGATATCATCCGGCGTGATATTTTTCTGCGCCATAAGCACCATGGCGTGGTACGCCAAGTCCGCGATTTCGTACACAAGCTCGGCGCGGTCATTGTTTTTGGCGGCGATGATAACCTCGGAGCTTTCCTCGCCGATTTTCTTGAGGATCTTGTCGTCGCCCTTTTCAAACAAATACGTGGTGTAGGAGCCTTCTTTTTTCTGTGATTTTCGGCTTTCGATCAGCGCGTATAATTTGTCCATGGAAAACGGCGCGGCATCTTCCGCGATAATATCATTGAAAAAACAGCTTTCAGCCCCGGTGTGGCAGGCGGGGCCTGTCTTATTTACACGCACAAGTAAGGTATCGCTGTCGCAGTCGGCGGCGATGGATACGATCTCCTGGATATTGCCGGAGGTTTCGCCCTTGCGCCATAACTGCCCGCGGCTGCGGCTCCAAAAACAGGTGCGCCGCTCCCGAAGCGAAATTTCCAGGCTTTCGCGGTTCATGTGCGCCATCATGAGGACGCTGCCGGTAGAAGCGTCTTGGATTATCGCGGGGATAAGGGAGTTTGCGTCCCACTTTAGGGATAATGTGTCAATCATGGCGGGCCTCCTGTTTTGTGTTAAGATTTAGGTTTTAGGGTAGGGAGGGGGCTTGCCCCCGCCGTTAGTTCTGGCGTAAAAACTGTGCCTACATTATGGTTTTTTCTCGTTGTAGTTTTGCACTGCCCAACCGCTCAAGCCGCGGGGACTGTTACTTTGCAACGCGGCAAAGTAACCAAAACGCGCCGGGGAGACCCCGGACCCCCGCTACGACAAGACGCATGGCATTGTGCCTTTCATCGCGCACGTCATATGCTTTGTCCTATAATCCGCCCATTTCGCTCAGCCGAGCCAAGCTCTAGGGCTTGAACGCGAAAAAAGGTATTAGGAATAAAAGAAATCAAAAACTTTTTCCGCTGTAATTACGTGCGCGGGCGCTTCCGGGCGTCGCTCCCTACTTCTGATTTATGCTTACTTGCCTTTGTTGCTCTGTGTCCATCAAAGCCACACTGCTAACTGAAAGTTTGGAAGCGGGGAAAAATATCTTTTTCTTTTTTCCTATTATCTTTTTCCCCGCGCCCAGCATTTGAGCCTCGCAAGGCGAAAGCGGAAGGCAGATGTGTTTTACTGATTGCTCTTTTCTTGCCGTGCTGGCAAGTGTGGAATCATCAACCTCTGCGGGGGGTCGGGCTTCGCAGGTTTTAGGATTTAGGTTTCAGGTTTTAGGAAAAGGACGAAGCGACAATTTTCTTCCCTTCCTAAATCCTCAATCCTAAAACCTTAATCCTGCGGCGCTCCGCGCCGCCCCAGCCCCCTGAGCCGCGTTTTTCTTTGTTACTTTCTTTTTGGCGGCGCAAAAAGAAAGTAAATAATCGCGCTTCGTATACATCAACCGCGAAACTTAAGATCAAGTTAAAGCTTCTCCAAGCTCGCGATCCTCACACACAGGCAAACCAGCCCCATCGCGCGGACAAGCTCATCAATCGGCGGCATGGTCGGCGCTATGCGGATGTTTTTATCCTCCGGGTCCTTGCCATACGGGAATGCGGCGCCCGCGTTTGTAAGCGTCAGCCCCGCCCCCGCGCAAAGCTCAATAACCCGCTTTGCGCATCCGGGCAGTACATCCAGTGAGATAAAATACCCCCCGCGCGGTTCATTCCAAGCGGCGATGCCCTCTTCCTTAAGCGGTGCCAAAGCGTCAAGCACCGCGCGGAATTTCGGGCGGAGGAGTTGGGCGTGTTTTTCCATATGCGCTGTCAGCGCGGCGCTGTCCGGGAGAAATTTTGCGTGGCGGAGCATATTGATTTTATCGTAACCGACGGTCTGCAAAGCTTTATGTTTTTTCAGCCAAATAAAGTCATCTTTGCCCATGCTGACGGCGCATATGCCTCCGCCCGCAAAGGTGATTTTTGACGTGGAGCAAAAGAAGAACGCCATGTCCCCTTTCCCGTTTTTAGAAAGCTCGCCCGATAGGCTCAGCAGCTTGTCGGGGTTTGCCGGGTCTAAATCGTGGACGGCATAGGCGTTGTCCCAAAAAATCCTGAAATCCCCTGCGGCAGGGCAAAGCGCGGCAAAACGGCGCACGGTATCATCGCTGTAGGTTATGCCCTGGGGGTTTGAATATTTCGGCACGCACCATATCCCCTTGACCTCGGGGTCTTTGATTAGCTCCTCGACAATATCCATATCGGGGCCTGTCGGGGTCATCGGCACGGTTATAAGCTCAAAGCCGAAATGCGCTGTCATGGCGAAATGCCTGTCGTATCCGGGGGCGGGGCATAGGAATTTTACTTTCCCGCTGCCCCACGGCGCAAAACCGGGAAGCCCGTGGATATACGCGAAGGTAAGGCAGTCGTGCATTAAATTAAGCGAGGAATTGCCGCCAACGAATACTAAATCGGGATCTGTGCCCATTATATCGCCCAACAGCTTTTTAGCTTCCGCGATGCCGTCCGTGGGGAGATAATTGCGCGTGTCTATCCCGTTTTCCGTGATTGCGTCCCGCGATGAGGAAACTACGGTCAAAAGCTTTTCGGAGAGGTCAAGCTGATCTCTCCCCGGCTTGCCCCTGGACATATCAAGCTTATGCCCCGCCGCTTTGGCACCGGCGTAATCTGCCCGTAACTTTTCAAGCAGCGCGGAGCGGGAATGGCTGTCCATTTCGTTATATTTTTGCATCGCCATTATTAGCTTCCTTTCTGTTGTTGTGTGTTAAATCGAAGTGTCAAAATCAGCGCATCCTCGCGTGGGTTTGTGTAATAACCTACGCGGCGGCCTTCCCTAACAAAGCCATATTTTGCGTATAGCCTTTGCGCGGGCCCGTTTGATTCCCGTACCTCAAGCGTAAGCATACGCAGGCCATTTTCCCGCGCGTATTCAATATACCACTCCAGCATTGCGCTTGCAATGCCGCCGCGCCGATATTTTTCTGCCACCGCGATATTGGCGATATAGCCTTCATCTTCGACATGGTGCATCCCCGCGTAACCGGCGGACTCTTCGCCTATACGCGCTATAATAAACACCGCAAGCGGGTTAATAAGCTCTTGCGCGAGCATTTTCGCGCTCCATGGGTTGGAAAAACACTCCCGCTCCAGCCGTGCGGCGTCTTCAGCCGAATTTTTGTCCATAGGCACAATCGTGATTTTCATGCGGCTAAGTGATAACCCTCACTTCCGGTTCCAGGTTAAACCCTGTTTTCTCAAAGACTTCAGCGCGGATGATTTCCATAAGCTGCAGAATATCAGCGCAAGTGGCGCCGCCTGTGTTCACCACAAACCCTGCGTGCTTTTCGCTGACCATCGCCCCGCCGATTTTCCTGCCTTTTAATCCGCATTTGTCAATAAGCGCGGAGGCATACGCGCCTTCCGGCCGCTTAAATGTACTGCCCGCGCTGGGAAAATCCAGCGGCTGTTTGGCGCGGCGGCGGGACATGAAATCCTCCATGGCAAGGCGTATTTCGGCGGGCGGCGCTTTTTTCAGCCGAAGCCGCGCGCCCGTTATCACAAGCTTTGTGTCCGTATACGCGCTGTGCCGATAGGACAGCCCAAGCCCATCCCCGCAAAATGTGCCGCGTTCCCATTTATCGCCTATCGGGGCGATGTGATCGGCGCAGACCAGCACGTCCTTCATCTCCCCGCCGTATGCCCCTGCGTTCATGTACACCGCGCCGCCCAAGCTTCCCGGGATGCCGTAGGCAAATTCCAGCCCCGACAGCCCGTGTTTTTGCGCAAACCCGCAAAGCGAGGAAAGCGCCGCGCCGCTTTGGCAGGAAATTTCGGTTTCGCCGATAAGCGTTATTTCCGCGAATTTATCGCCGAGATGCAAAACTGCGCCGCGGTACCCCTCATCCGAAAACAGCACGTTGGAGCCTTTGCCCAATATGCACCATTTTATTTTTTCGAGGGAGAAGAAGGATAAAAGCAAAAGCAGCTGCGCCTCATTTTCCGGCTCTGTAAAAATATCGGCGGGGCCGCCCACTTGAAAGCCGGTTTTTGAGCTGAGCGGCACATCCATAGAGTAGGCGATCCCATGTTCGTGGCAGAACTGCTGCGCGTGATGGATATATGACATGGCTCAACTCCTTTTTCTGTTGATGACAAAACACCCACCACAAAGCGATAAATCGCACTCCCCCTGTCACTTCGTGACATCCCCCTCATGGAGGGGGACTTTAGCCTCCCTCTCTGAGGGAGGTGGCGCGAAGCGCCGGGGGGGGAAAGGACAAAACACCAAAAAACCCCTCATCACCGCGACCA